>JBHLPQ010000215.1:0-6067 GCA_048939265.1 Promethearchaeota archaeon | reverse complement strand
AAACACGCTTATTTTGGCTTTTAACAAATCGTGATAATTTTTGAAAAGCATCTTCAGCTTTAATCCCAAATGATTGGTCACAGAGAATCTTAATCTCATTAAGTACCTCAGGTAGACGATTTCTGGAATAGAGGCCTAATTTTTCTAAAAGGTTGGCCTCTTTGGGGTTGATTTTTTTCTCTTTCAATAACTGAACGATAAAGGATGGATCTTGTAAAGTTTGGTTTGCTTCTGCAAACGAAATATTAATGAAAGGCACTCTCTAATCCTCTGATCGTATAAAACTGGTAATTATATTATTTAACGTTCATCAATATAAAATCTACAAATTAAATAGTTAACGGAATAAAAGAGTTATTTATTTACTCTTAAAGGTTATTGTGAAAAAAGGGTAATTAAATCCACTAAGAAATTCAGATAATTACCATTTCTACCAAATAAATCCCTTTAATTAGTACGGTACGAATATATTTTATAAAGGAAGCTTCAAAGGAATTGATTGAGATTTTCAATTGCCAAATCCACCAATATGTTTAGAAGAATTACGTTCAGTCCTTCAAAGTGATTCTCGCTTAATCATTGACCTTCCAAAGGGTTTTCAACAAGCAGGAGTGTTAATTCCTTTCGTCTTGCGGGAGGAGAGTTGGAGCTTAATTTTCACACGTCGAACTGAAAATGTTCGTCACCATAAAAAAGAAATATCTTTTCCAGGAGGAAGATATGAATTTGATCAAGACACAGATATAGTTTCCACGGCTTTGCGTGAAATAGATGAAGAATTGGGAATTCAAAGAATAAACATCATTGGGTTGCTTGATGATCTTCTAACAATAAGCAAATATGTTGTTACCCCTGTTATTGGATATATCGAAGACATTAAGGAGGTTGATGGTGTGAATGTCCTCACTTCTGAAATTGATTATGTTTTGGAAGTCCCCCTTTCCGATTTGACGATTCCCAAACGATTTTACATCAAAGAAATGAACTATAGGGAAAACTTAACTTTTAAAGTACCTTTCTTTGATTATCATGGAGAGATAATTTGGGGAGCCACTGGTAGAATATTGGTGAACCTTTTGATGAAATTGAACCTTTTAAGTCCCACTTGTAGAAAGAGGTTGATGGGAAGAAATTCTTGGAATGAAAATGAGAATATTGACGATGGACTAGAATATATAGATAATCTCGACCTTCTAAATGGGGATTGACTAAATACAAAACTTTCTAAGATCGGATCTCATCGAAAATTTCTTTCACACTGTCAAAAGTGACTTTTAACTTCCGTTCACTTAATCTCTGGACGATATCATCGATTTCTGTCCCTTTAGCTCCCATAGAAGCTGCTAAATTTCGAGCATGAAGTTTCATATGTCCTGCTTGAATACCCACGGTAGCTAAGGCACGAAGAGCGCCAAAATTCTGCGCTAATCCAACAGAGGCCATAATTTCTGCGAGCTTGAGAGCTCCTCCTGGTACTTTTAATCCCAGTATTTTGAAAGAGATCTGAGCTAGAGGATGGATACGAGCAACCCCCCCAATTAAACCGACCGCAAGGGGAAGTTCGATTGTACCGACAAGATCTCCATTTTTATTTTTCTCCCATGTTGTTAATGAAGAATACTTTCTTGGAGTTTTGACTGCTGCATATGTATGAGCGCCTGCTTCTATTGCTCTCCAATCCTGTGCTGTGGCGACAGCAACTGCATCAATACCATTCATAATACCTTTATTGTGGGTGCTACACCGATAGGGATCCGCTTCTGCAAACGCATATGCATTAAGAATACCTTCAACTACCTCTTCTCCTTTCATATCTGGAGTTTCTAGCTCTGCTGCCTTGAAAACTGCTCTTGCTCTTACCAAACGACGATCAGCTAAATTCGAAATAATTCTTAAAAGTGCTTGACCACCAATTAAAGATTCTAAGAATGGAGCAACGGCTTCGTTCATGGTATTAACAGCATTCGCTCCCATTGCATCACGAACATCCACTAGAAGTTCGGTAATAACCATAAATCCTTTTAAAGTGTTAGATAACACTTTAACATCAATTCCACGGCATCCTCCTCCGAATTTTACTAAAACAGGATCTTGTTTATTTGCCAGCTCGACAATTTCTTGTTCATGTTCTAGAATTGTTTCACGAGCATTGTGAGGATCTGGGATGTTAATCATCTGAATTTGACCGATCATAATAGGAGAGGTTGTACTGGTGAAAAACCCACCTCCAACACGAGCTATTTTTGCTGAATTTGATGCTGCAGCGACCACTGATGCCTCTTCTACTGCCATTGGTATTAGGTAATCGGTTCCGTTAATAGTGAAATTTGTAGCAATACCTAAAGGGATTTGCATGACTCCGACAACATTCTCAATATAATGCCCCTGACCAGCTTTGTCTAATATACTAGTAGATTCTTTTAAATAATCCGTATCTTCTTGATTGAGGTTACAAAGCTTCTGGATGATCTTTTGTCGGTCTTCAGGGCTTTTTTTGAAGAAACCTGCGATTCGCGAATTGATTTTCTTTTCATCACTCATACTAAAGCATCCTAAGCACTTATTTTGATATTATGTATGTTTTAGCTCACTGTTAAGGTAGTACTTAAAATTCCTTTCAGCTAATATCTTCAAATAATCTTCCTCCTCCTTTGGTTAGAACTCAATTTGTTTCTTAAATTTATGTATATCAATATAACAATTGTAGTTAAGATTCCTGTGATAACCTATATTGGTACTAAGATTCTAAATTAATGCTAATGAAGGTATTAGCTGGACATGTGAAATATATCGAATTACCTGAAGGGATAGGAATATACAAATCATCTAATTCAAAGATTGGCGAACCTTCTTGTAAGTAGATAACAAAAATAGGTTTCTTTGACTTACAAGAAACCGTCTTCCCTTTATTTGGAACAGAATAAAGAGCTATCCTACCTTCTGTAGATGCCGTGGATATATGAAGAATGGTAAGAATTCTTTCTTTTTCAACAGCCTCAAGTAACAAGCTTGCTTTGGTTTCAGTTACTGCATAGTTTACCTCCTCACAGAAGTATTCTACTGCATATTCTTCTTGTAAAAGAGGTACTGGAGGTGTTTTCACATCAGGTTCAGGAGGTTTTGGCTTAGGAGTAGGTGCTTTTTTCGGAGTTGTTGTCCTTACTTTATCAACCTTCTTTAAAGTCGCTGGATGAGTAACTATTTCTTTAGGTTGAGGTTCGGGAAAATCAGTAGAAATTGTAGGAGGTGAAACTTCCAAAAGGGAACTAGCAGTTATTTCTTTACCGCCGAGCTCCCCCATAAAATCCCAAAATTTAGCTGTTTCATTTCCTTGATCTTCGGTGGATATTCTATGCGTCATCCCTCTTTCAAGTCTCATTTGACGAGCAATTTGACTTGAGATAAATCGTTTCCTAACGGAAGATTCTGCCCCAGTCCAGATGAAAATCTGGCGCGATTCTTCATCTAGAAAAATTACAACCTCCGTTTTCTTTAAATCCTTTTCAGGAGAGGTGAATTTGATTGGGATGTATTCGCCATCCATTGATGGAATGAAGGCGTGGACTTTTTGTTCACTCATTGGAATGCCTCTAATTGGTGGATAACTTTCTTTCTCTTTAATGTTTTGTATTAAAAGTTCATTGTAAGCGACCCTTTTATAAAAAATTAAATATGATAAATCTATTTTATGAGTGTGTACCCGTTTTATTTGGATTGCATTGCTTTTAAAATTGGATATCTATTTTGAATATACTACGAAATACAATTTTCATGTAAGTATTGTTATCTACTTGTTGCAGACGGAAATTCAAATAAATCATAGGTAAGTTATAACAAGGTTTATATTATCCAGTTAAAAGGGACGAATTGATTGGTACTAAAGTGAAATAATCCGAATATTCACATAATTATTTGCGGAGGTACCAAAGTGGCTATAACTTCGGGTTTATCAGCCCCATTGGCTAAGGAGCGGCCTGCAAAGCCGTATTACGCGTGTTCGAATCACGCCCTCCGCTATTTTCTTCTACTTGATTATACGAGGCGTTATTCTAAATAAAAACCTTTTAGTGAGGAGTAACAATCGATGACTACCACTCTTTTCGATGTCGTTGTAATTGATACTAATTTTTTCATTTCGCTGATGAATGCTGGTGTTTCTGATACATTGTTGCCTAACCTTCAAAAAATTGCCAACTCTGTAGGGATGGAGGTAATGGTGCCAGAGGAGCTACCAAAATCTGATATCCCAGGGAAATTTCGTGAATTACGGAGGTTAATCCCCAAATATGTACGAATAGAGCGTGTGAATCGTGGATCAAACCTTTGGAATCAAACTGCAAGGTATGCGGTACAGGAACGAATGGTTCGTGTAAAAGATGATCCGGCTGATATTGACGTTGTGATTCTAGCCAAAAAATTTACTCTCAAAGATAATAATAAAGTTGCTTTAGTATCGGATGATGAAGGGGTAGCTCGAATCATTAAGGAGAACCGTAATTTCAAAGGGATTGATCATCTTTCTTGCGGATCTTTCGTTTCTATTCTTGCTGCAGCTGTGTCTGATCCTGAGATGCGTAAAATTTTGGATAAAACTGTTGAGCGAGTATTTCGAGCTTCTTGGAGCTATAAAAAAAGAACCAGACGGTACATAGATGTTGCCATGTTAATTGATGATTTAACTGATACTGCTCGTTTTGTTCGTTCAGCAGCTCAAGTTGGTACCGAAGCTCCAATGTTGGAAAATGTCATTTCCATCCAAACGGAGGCTGAAGTTGTTCAACCTGGAGACACTTTGATTATTGCCCAGCAATTAGTGATTAAGGCGAGAGAGACTCGAGAGAGTTTTAATGTTCAAGAAGCAGAGCGTGTTCTCGTTGAGATCTTGACGAAGAGCTCTGAATTAATTTACTCAATTGAAGATCTCGAACAACGTGTCATTGTAGAACGTTTATTACGATCAGAGTTATTTGAACATCATAGCTGGCTTCTAGACTATAAATTAACACGGAATCATATTGTAGAAGCCTTGGTTCATGCTGAAGCTTGCCGAGTTTATATGAATTTCATTTCTGTCGGAAAAGAAGCCATTGAAAATCTAATTTCTCTTCAAGGTCTATTGTATTTATTATTAGGAGAATATAGCCAAGCGTTGGATTTATTCGAATCCATTCCCACCGTAGAGACTGAAATGCCTCCAACGCAACTTCTTGGGCTTACAGTTTCATTAATTGCTACAAATCAACCCGATGATGCCGTCATCCGGCTAAAGCGATTCCCAGATCTTTTAGATGGAATGATATCGTCAATGAACACCTATGCAAATGACCTTTACACCCATGATCAACGTGAACTAGCTATTGAAATTCTTAAATTCATTGTAAGGAATTTTAGCGTTCGGAAGGAGGCTTTCCTTTGCACTAAACGACTTTTCATTCTCACCAGGCTTCGCCCAGATCTCGTGGAAATTGATTTAAAGGTACAAAAGATCTTCAAGGAAAAATTGAAAGAAGAAGGAAAGGATTTAACAAAACGAGGAGTTCCAGCAGCTTGGAAAAAGAGCCTCCCGATTCAAATTTCTGCCTCTGAGACCGAAGGACTGGCAGAACAGTTTAAAGGTTTCTATCATATACTTGACATATCTCTGAATCATGAACGAAATGAATTACATGTGATTGCTTGGAATGAGGGTAATAGTTCTACTTGGAAGCTTGTTTTTGATGAAGCCTATAAACCTGCTTTAGAAGAAAGTGTGAAGATCAAAATAACCTCTGGAACCATAACTAAAATCCATCCTGCTGATAAAAAAGATATCATAAGAGGAAAATTAATTTTTGAAGATCCAGCAATTCAGCCAGTTCTTGTAAAACCCTGGTAGCATTAGCACTGAAACTGATGCTTTAGTTTTGGATTATTTAAATTCAACTTCGTCCCAGATTTCTTTAAATGTTCTTATTTGCTTAATTAATTGGTTTGTTTCAAGAAATTTTGTAAGATGTTTCGCAATTGGAGAATTCATCTGGTGACAATCTATAATCAAAGACGAAATATAATCTGGTTCAATTGTTTC
>JBHLPQ010000064.1:0-18266 GCA_048939265.1 Promethearchaeota archaeon | reverse complement strand
AATAACATCGTCCCAAAACGCTTCATTTATTGCTAGACTTGTTGAATAACCTTGAGGGCCAAGATCAGGTGTGTGGAAGGAGATATCTTTTACTGAATACGTATTAATCTTTGCTTGACTTAAGATGTGAGATAATCTTACTCCAGTCCAATTCGCAACCCCAGTTAATGAACTTGCGCCATATTGATAACTTACACATGTTATTCTGACAATTTCTGAAGTAACAGGCATTGCCTTAATCTCTGCTAGCGATAAATTCAACGGATTATCAACTGCACCTGTGACGACTAATCGATAGTTCACAGGGTCAATATCAAAGAAATCAATCGCTATAGTAAAGAAGTCATCATTGGGAGTAATGGGGATGTCATTGTTTCCCTTTACATTAATAAAGAAATTGCCAAACGCAATTAGTAATAAGAAACTGACAATAACAGGTTTTAGTTCTCTCACTGTCATCCTTTTCTGACATCCTTATAAAAATAGTGACCAATTTAAATAAAAGTTTATCCTATTGATACTCGTAAGATCACAATAGTTATTCAAGGTTTTAAGGTGAATAATAGGATTTTTAAAATAGAAACCAATTATCTCACATTATTCAGAGTTGATTTGTTATGATTGACCAAACCAGTGTGATCTTTTATTACTTAAAAAGTTTAGGAATTCTTGATATTGAACAAATATTTACTGCTGGTGTGTTGTTAGTCTTGTGCAGAGGATTATATATAGTAACATATGTCCTCAACTATTCCAAGGATTACAATCAGGAACTAGAAGAAGGAATCAAATTATTCACACAAAATAAGGCAATTCTATTCGGGTTAGAGCAGATCGTAATCATAGTATTAGGAATGTTATATCTTCCGCTCGCTGCATTCATATCATTCTATTCACTTTTAGTAGGTGGGAGTTATCTTAAAGAAATTGGAGAAAAAAGAAGTTCTGAACCTCTCAAGCTCGCTGGAGACATAATTAATTTAGTTGGACCATTAATCGGTCTTTTGGGTTTTGTTTTCACTGAAGAATATCTAACGCTTGCTGCTATAGGTTTGAGCATATTCGCCTTCTTACATTATGGGCAGAATTCTTCTACCCTGGACTTAACAACAGTCTACCAAAATAGTCTTCAGCGATTCAGTAAGGTTCCTAAAGTTCTTTATATCGGTTTATTGGTTGTTCTTCTAATAGTTCCTTCCATAATTCTACTAGGAGCTGCAATTTACACTCCTCCCCCAAAACAGACACACTATGTTGTTATGAGAGACGGAATCAAGTTAGCAACAGATGTTTATCTCGCTCCAGGGTCGTTTGGGGGGCCCAGACCAGTCATCCTTGCGCGAACTCCCTATGGAAAGGACGGAATGGGATCAATGTATGGATTGTTATATCTGACTCAAGGATATCATCTGGTAATGCAGGATATCCGAGGGTGTTTTGACTCAGAGGACCATGAAGAATTTATTATTTTTCACCAAGCATATCAAGATGGAGTCGATACTATTGAATGGATAAGAGAACAGTCGTGGTGTAATGGAAAAATTGCTTCCGTTGGGGCCTCAGCTTTAGCAATTAACGAATTTTTCTACGCTGGGATGAATCCAACAGGTCTTATGTGTCAATCTTTGATGATTGGGACTCCTGATCTATATAAAATCTCTATTTGGCCAGGAGGGGTACTTAAAGAAAGCTTAGTTCTCGGTTGGTTGGAAGGAACAGCTGATAATTATGAGTATCAACTAGAACAGATAATCAGTAACCCGAAAAAGGATCCTCTTTATTATAATTCGACCTCGTTGTTTCTAGAAGAGGGTCCTAATTTTGGGAATGTAAATGTTCCAGCAATTCACATCGGAGGCTGGTACGATGTTTTTCAACAGGGAACATTAGATGGTTTCATCGGATATGACGATTGGAGTCTTGAGGAAGCCCGTGGCCATCAATTGCTAATTATGGGTCCTTTTACACATGGTTTTCCTGGTGAAGGAATGCAAGGAGAAATTTTCTTTCCCACAAAATCAATATCTGGATTTGATTTGTTTCTTGAGTGGGAACGTAAACTTTTTGATCATGTGTTATTAGGAAAAGAGTTTGATTGGGCTAATGAATACCGAGTCGCTTATTATATGATGGGAGATAACACATCGGAAGACACAGATGTGAATGATTATAGATTTGCTTATGATTGGCCTGTACCTCATGTTAATGATCGATGGTATTTAAGTTCCGATAACGAGCTGCTTCTTGGTACGAATGGAGTAACTAGTAGTAATTATTCCTATTTTTATGATCCTCGTGATCCAGTACCTTCCATTGGTGGGACAAACTTAGTGATCCCTGCAGGACCATATGATCAACGTTCAGTAGAGACTCGTGATGATGTTTTAATTTTTGAAACCCCTCCCTTAACTCAGAAAGTTGAAGTAGTTGGTCAGATGTGGGCACAGCTGTGGATTATGTCAAATTGTACCAATACTGATTTTACAGTTAAGATCACTGATGTTTATCCCGATGGGCGGTCTATCTTACTAGCTGATGGAATATTTAACACACTTAGACGGGATGGCTTTGATCTAGATGCTCCTCCTTTAAATCCAAGCGAACCTGTGAACGTCACTATTGATCTTTGGTCTACTGCTTACCAATTTGCACCAGGACATAAGATACGGATTGCGATTTCAAGCTCGAACTATCCTCGTTTTGCTCTTAATCCAAATACAGGAGCTCCCCCTGAACTCTATTACTACCAATATTCCCATCAAAACGTTGCTAATAACACAATTCTCGTAGGTTCTGACTATCCATCATATATTATTCTTCCACGGCCAATAGATACAAGTTAACAACGCTATCAATGGTTACATATGATTTTCTTCAGCTGTTGTACGCTGATATTCCCTCCACAGATAATTAGGACAATATTTTTTCCTTTAAAACGATCCTTTTCTTTCAAGTACGCTGCTATTGTGACTCCTGCTGCTCCTTCAACGACCATACTATGTTGCTCAAGCATGAGTAATATTGCTTGAGCAATCTCCTCTTCCTCTACTAGAATGTAGTGATCTACATAACGTTGACAAAGTTCAAATGTGATTGAATTAGGTTCGATACCTCCAGCGGATCCATCACTTAGTGTTGGTTTACTTTCCATTTCTACAATTTTACCTGCTTTAATGGACTCGTACATTACTGCAGAGTTCTGTGGGAGACAACCTATAATTTCAACATTTGGATTTACTTCCTTCAGATATCCTGCTATACCTGCTATTAATCCCCCACCTCCTATAGTAACCAACACTGCGTCAATCTTACCCAGCTGTCTAGTAAGTTCTATCCCGATAGTACCTTGCCCACCAATAATCTTTGGGTCGTTATAGGGTGAAACAAATACCTTATTATCTCGATTTGCCATTTCCTTTGCATACATTTCTGCTTCTACACTATCTGTGCCATAAAATTCCAACTTCATGTCATAATTCCGTAACTTCTCGATTTTCACTGGAGCTGCAATGGTTGGAAGATACAATGTCCCAGTACCTTTGAGAGTTTTCAGTGTGTAAGCAACTGCTAAGCCATGATTACCAGAGGAAGCGGTAGTGATCTCAGTACCTTTGGGGAGAGATAGTATTTTGTTCATCGCTCCTCTGATTTTGAATGATTTGGTCAGTTGAACATTTTCCATTTTCAGATATACTTCGCAATTTCCTATTTTACTTAGATATGGGGAGTATTCTAAAGGTGTTTCTCTAATATGGGCTCTAATACGCTTCTCTGCTTCTAGGGCCTCTTTTTTTACATTCAGTGGTAGTCGTTTCTTTTTAATTTTCAAGGAGTGTATCCTCCGTATTTGATGGTATTGGAGATATTTTGACAACCCTGTTCTTTGAGTTGGCAGGTGAGAAATTTAGAGAAAGGCTTTTTGTTTGAGCACATAGGTCTTGATCTTTCCCCATTTATTTCTTCGGAAAAGATTGTCTTATTCGTCACACTGATAAAGGAATTTCGTAAGATTATTTTTGGTGGAATTTATGAAAGCATTTATTTCGATTGATCTGGAGGGTCTACCTTTTATTGTCATTCCTGGTCATTTGTCTCTAAAGGGAACATTATATTCTGAAGCTAGAGAAATCGCTACCAAAATTGCACTGATAGTAGCAGATGAGTTGAAGAAGAAAGGATTTGACGAAATCCTCATTGCTGACAGTCATGGTCCTATGGTTAACCTTAAGGTTGATGAATTACCAGAATACGTGGAAATCGTTCGGGGAACACCTCGACCTGTCAGTATGGTTGCGGGAGTCGAAGAAGAGTGTGATGTGGCATTATTCCTAGGGTATCACGCAAAATATGGGACTGCAAAATCAGCTTTCGATCATACTTATTCGGGAAGGAGTATCCACAGATTTGAGATCAATAAAGTACCAGTCAGTGAGTATCTTCTTAATTCCTACGCTGCAGGATTCTACAATGTTCCTGTAATTCTCGTTGCTGGAGATGCACAGCTCATAATTGATGATGTGCAAAAATATACTCCTTGGGTAGAGTCTGTTGTTTTAAAGCAAGCATTGAGTAGAGTTTCAGCGAAAAGCCCAAGTATGATTAAAATTGAAGTTAATTTGAGGGATGCTGTTAACAAAGCAGTAACAAATTTCAAAGAAAACAAAGTACAACTATTAAAGACCAAAGAACCAGTGAAAGCCAAGATTATCTTTAATGCAAGTCACTTCGCAGATGTTGCCGAACTATTGCCCATTGTCTCTAGAATAGATGGGTTAACGATAGAATATTCTGCTAATACCATTATTGACGCATATAAGATCTTTCAACTATTAGTTGCAGCTGCATCAGGCGTTGCTGGATTAGTTGAACAGCTATTATAACAAATGAGGAACAGGAATGAAAATTACATCTCAATTCTTTCTGAATCTTCTGGTTCTTTTTTTAATTCTAACAACAGTGAATCCAGCTAACTCTTGGGCTAGCAAAACACATTCGTGGATAGCAAACAAAGCTAAAGACGAAATAATTAAGTTTATACCAGGATTAGAAGAGGATTATGATACTGTGTGCCACTATTCCACTGTTCCTGATAGCTGGAGAGCGTACGCGGGAGATGAGGGTCCTAATCATTATTTTGATTATCCGAATGGGCCTGGGAGGGTCGATAAAGCAATTCTATCTTGGTCAATATATTTAGCTAAGGAGCTCGGACAAGTTAGCCTCGATTATAAACTAATTGCTAAGATTGCCGGAATCTTATCTCATTATACTTCTGATTGTGCAATGCCTCTACACTGCACGACAAACTACGATCCTCCAGATGCTTCCTTTTCTCACGAGGATATTGACAGTTGGCTTGAGAGAAGTGCGAATTTCGATGTTGTGAAAATTTCTGATCTAACTCCCCAGTTTATCCCAGATATACATAATTATACCATAAACCAGATCGAGACTAATTATCATATTGCGGAAGATCAACTTATTCCAGCCATGTACAATGGAAATACCACACAAATAACTACAATTGTTGGAGAACAGATTTCTAAAGCCGTAACTTTTTTTCTTGATGTCGTATACACTTCATATATATACTCTAATGAGACAAATATCGAATCTGCAATGAATCCTGAAAACGTTGAATTAATCGAAACAAAGATTCATTCTTATCCAATCATAAACCAAGAAACAGTTACCATTTTATTGATAGTTGGTATCTTCGTCTTATCTATCGCTTTTATAACCATTAAAAAATTCAAAAAGAGGTAATAATTTACATAATTTATTCTAGAAGCATTTTTATTTTTAAAAAGGTTATAATCTATCGTGCTTATTTAAGGTCACAATAACACAGGAGTATAAATTTTATATGATATCCAAAGAAATGGTTAAAGAACAGCTTAGAGGAAGTTTAGAAGTAATAATCGCGACCATTGCTATGATAATTGGGTCAATCTTGACTGTTCTTATTGTTGCTGATACCATAGGTGATCGTATTGTCACAATTATTAACGACAATTATGGGCCTCTTGGTTTGTTTAACCTTGGTCTTCCAGATCTTTTTTGGGTGTTACTACTCCTTGCTATTCTAAGTTTTACTGTGAAAATTGCGGTATCTCTTTTAATGCCAATAGTGTTACCTTTTTATGGTTACTGTCCAAAATGTGGAGTAAAACCCTTACCAGAGGAGAATCAATGTTCTGAATGTGGATGCAACCTTTATAGGAAACGAATTTCCTCATTCGATGTAAAAATGTATGTAACTGTGACAACAGGTTTTGCTATCTTTGTAGCTATCTGGTATTTCTTGTCTCTTATTGTTGGTGTGAGAATGGGAGTTGACCCTGGTATTTAATTACAATTAGGCTCAAATTCTATACTCTTTGAATTAGCCACCTTTTAAAACGTGTCCAGAAGTTTGGTAATTCTCCTATAATAATTACTCGAGTGCTGTATTCCTTAGGAGTAGGCTGGAATCGTTTCTGTTGGGCTTCAATGACATTTACTGGAACACCATGTTTATTTTCTTGAATACATGCCTTAACATCTCGATGAACCTCGACTACTGTGATTTCACAGCTATACGCCCGTGCAATTGTTATATATGGAATATACTCCCATAGTTCTGTATGAGTATTATCAACAAATACAATCTGAATTGAAGCATCAAAAATAGCGTCAATATACTTCCGTAAACAAAAATCGTGAGCTTCACTTATCTTCTCAATATCAAATTCATAATTTCCGTTTTTCATGAAAAAATCGTCAGCAGAGCAAATAACAACTAAATTTTCTTCAATTAGATCCTCAATATCAGTCTTTCTTTCTTCCATTAGTAATTTTAGTTCTTCTTTCACAATTTTTTTGACCATTGTAGATTTTCCAGACCCAGAAATCCCCCTCATGATGAATACTTTCTTTTTTATGTCCAACATAACTATCCGCGAGCCCACTAACTCCTGTAAAAAGGGAATTGATTTGTGATATTCACGATGCTTAATTGTACTTTTCTTCTTATCATTCCATCAGAAATATTAATTGTCTTGGTGAAATTCTCATAAAGTTTTTATTCCTATGTTTCGACGAACAATATTAACAGAAAAGATTAACACAAGCCTACTTGTGATGTCGTTATGAGAAAGATCTTTTGGGCTATCATCCTGATTGTTATCCTCATAGGAATTCCATCAATTGTTATTACCAGCAAACCAGCAGATCAAACTCTTGATGTTTGGTCTTTTAAATGGCTTTATGCATTCCTCATTTTTACGTTCATAATGTTTCCACTTGGTATTGTTGGTTTTGTACTTTTCAAAACACTGGGGTTGTTTGGATTCAGATCTCTCTTTACATATGAAGAAAAGGCTTCATTTGTCCATAAGATAGATCCTCGTGCAAAAATTATTTGGGCAATCAGTATTAGTGTCCTCGTTGCTCTAATGGGGCAGATTTGGATAATTTCTCTCCTATTTTTCTCAACTATCCCTGTTTGGTATCTTTCAAGACCTACAAGATTTCGGATTACGGGTGTCATAATATTTTTGATTTCTCAATTTATTTTTCTTGGTTACACTCAAGCCTTATTTTTACCAGCCAATTATAACATTGACAGTCCAGTTACGACTCTAATCTGGATCATACCACGAAGTGAATTTTTCGCTAAAGCACATCCATTATTCAACGTGGGTTTAGCTCGGATTACCGTAGACGGTTTCATCTATGGGTTACAGCAAGCGATGCGTGCCATAACCGCTTTAAGTGTTGCTATGATCATAGTTACTACAACAGCACCGTCAGACATTTTGATGGGGTTAAAAAAGCTCTTCCTTCCCATTGAATTAGCCTTTATGATCGCAATCGCCATCCGTACAATTCCCTTAGCCTTAGAACAAAGTATGACTGTTTTAAATGCCGAGAGATCAAGAGGTCTCGACTTCATTCCCCAGCGAACCCGTAATCCTTTTAAATTAGGCAAAGAAGTCGCAAAAGCTATTAATGGGGTTTTTATTGCTTTTATTCCCGTGTTAATTTCTCTCTTACGATCAGGACGCCAACTGGCTATTGCTGCAGAGATAAAAGCATTTCGCTCTTCTCGAAAACGAACTGAATTTCGTCAAATAAAAATGAGATTGATTGATTGGGTAATCACTTTTCTGTGCTTATTAGTGTTATTTAGTGGTATTTATGGAGCAGTTTTCCTCGGGATGGGGGCTATCTGATCCCTCTTCAAAAAGTGGTTTTGGTATCAAGTAATATTTAGAATATTTGTTTTATTCATAATAAGTCAAAAATTTCTCGACTGTCAAAACAGTGTCTTCTATCTGGCCAAGTCGTTGTGCTACTTGGGTAATTTTAGGGGGCTGAATATTTGTTGATTCCAATAAATCATTTCTAGTGAATACTGCTTCTGTAGGACCGTCCATAAGTATTTCTCCTTTTCGCAAGACAATCAAGCGGTCACAGTATTTACCAATTAATTTCATATCATGGCTAATAATAACGATAGTCGTGCCACCTTTGCTAATTTCTTTTACAAGCCTCATTAAGGCCTCTGTATGTCCATAATCTTGTCCATTTGTCGGTTCATCAAGCACCAGGATTTTTGGATGCATAGCTAGTACTGCAGCTACAGCGACACGGTGACGCTGACCACGACTCAATGCATGGGGATGACGTTGAGCAAATGGTTCTAGTTCAATTGTACTCAGTCCTTCTTCAACACGTTCTTTTATCGCATCAATTTCGTATAGTATAACACCAGAAATTGTATCCGCGAATTCTGGGAGTAAATTGACAACTTCATTTTCTGAGAGACCAGAAATGTCTGTAATTTCTTCTATAGTTAATGCCTGATTCTTAATTTCAGCTATCTTCAATTCATTTGTTGTAGTATAACTTGCGAATTTTTCTATTGTCTCCAGTTTTTCAAGTTTTGAATTTAATTTCTGAATAGCAGTTTTAGTCACTAAAGACATAAACTCATTGAAGTATAGTCTTTCTTTTTCTGAAAAAAGTAAAATTTTATCTCCACTTAGCTTAAGGACTTTGATTTCTTTACTTTCATTTGTTATATCATTTATAGCTTGGTTCACCTTACTAAGAGGGATATTAACGGTTTTTAAAACCTCAGAAAGACTGACAGATTGGGCTAGGAGCTGTTCAGTGCTTATTGTTCTCTTTGTTTTTCCTGATAAATCTGTAGATATTTCCCTAAAATGCTCATTGTTTTGAATTTTCTTAGTGAGTGCATCCATTATCCTTGAATATTGTGTTAATTTCTCCTGATTACTAGATGTCTTTTTTAGATGTAACTCCTTTTTAATAGCTAATAATACGTTGTACGGTTTCAATTTGGCATTTTTGGGGGCGAATTCCAGTTCAGTAATGACTTGATTTGTGAATAACATCAGATCAGGATTTTGATATACATAACCAACTGTTTCAGCCATGCGTGCAACTGATAATTGTGTAACATCCATTTGACTGACCCGAACTTTCCCACGTGATGGTTTTAGTAAACCAATGATGTGAGAAAGAATGGTACTTTTTCCAGCACCGTTCTGACCAATCATCCCAACAAACTCCCCAGGATAGAGTTTAAAAGATACATCTTTTGCTGCAACGGTCCCATCACGATAGACATGCCATAAATCAAGAATTTCCATTATCGGAGTTTGGGATTGATCAGCTGTTTTCATTTCTTTAGTTTTTAGTATAGTTTTTTTTGGTTGGTACTCCCGTAAATATTCCACGCATTCCTCTACATTTAGTGGTATTTGAGGTATATTATATCCCATTTCTTGCAGGAAGATACCTGCTTGACAAACTTGGGGAATACTAACGCCTTCTTTGTCAAATCTCTCGTATTCCTTGAAGGCTTCGCGAGGAGGACCATTGACAGTTATTTCTCCTCTCTGCATTAACACTACTCGATCGGCGTGCTGGGCAATGTCCTCTAGCTTATGCTCAACTAATATAATTGTTGCTCCAGTTTCATTGGAAATTCGCTTGATGATCTGCATCACTTCTTCGGTACCTTGAGGGTCCAGATCGGAGGTTGGTTCGTCAAGAATGAGAATATCAGGCCCCATTGTCAATGCGGAACCAATAGCGACTCGTTGTTTTTGTCCGCCCGAAAGCATGAAAATCTGCTTCTTTCCTAATCCTTCGAGTTCAATCCATTCTTTGGCTTGTTGGATTCTCTGTCCGATCTCTTCGACTGGCATACCGAGATTCTCTGGGCCAAAGGCTAGTTCCGAATCTACAGTAAGAGAGAAGAACTGTTCATCAGGATTCTGAAAAACTGTTCCTACTTCCTGAGAAATATCGCGAATTTTCAATTTTTTTGTATTCTTTCCGTTTAAGTAGGTATTTCCTTTTAATATCGCCTGTTTGCTCTTATGAGGGATCAGGCCATTAATACACTTTACTAAGGTCGACTTCCCAGATCCTGATTGTCCTACAAGGAGCACAAATTCCCCTTTTTCGATTTTGAGGTTGATATCTCTCAGAGCAGGTATTTGGGTGTTAGGATAGTAGAATGTCAAATTCTCTATGAGAATGGCAGGAGTTTCTGATTCAACATTCTCATTACTGGCTGATGGCTCCATGGATTCTAAGGCCAATTCAAGATCTCCACGTTATCTTTGATTTATCCTAATATTTCTTTTTTATTTGTCTACTAGCTACTACTGTAACCGTTACAACCCCAATTATTAGTCCAAAAGTTAAAATCCAGATTATAGGAAATTCTGGAGTCTCCGCTGTGGCAATAATGATGAAATCTTGTGCTTGATCAAGCAAATGACCAGTAGAATTCAGGATTTGCCCAACAAAATAATATGGTGACTTGCTAAATTGACCTCCTTCCCAAGTAAAAGTTACATTATTTGCCCCAGTAGTTACTGATTGATCCCCTTGCTGCAAGATCTCAAAATTATTATCTAAAACATAATACTGTACTTCATAGGGTCCAGTTCCGAAGGTTTTGTAACCAACATTTACTTGAGTAGGGCTATTTTCTTTCATATAAAGTGAATCCAAGTGTATTTCTGTAATTGATCCTTCGTCAACAAAATATTCTTCCCACACTTTGCCATTTGATTCCACAGGAGGTTTTATTCCAAGAAGTCTAGCTACTGTTGGAGCAATATCAGTTATACTGGCCGATCTGCTCTCAGTAACTCCACTTTTGAATCCGATTCCAGTCATAAGCAAGGGGATAGGTAAGTCTTCTGATACTCCGTGATCACCAAGGCTATCCTCAAACTCTGGTTTAAAACCACCATATTGTGTTGCTTCAGCGGCATATTCAATCACAATATCTCCAGCGGTTTCAGTATACATCCCAACGTCGCTTAATAGACCAGAATAATTTGTTTTACTAACCAAATCTTTGTAATCATCTCGAATCCACATTTTAGAGAATATTGGTATGTTGCCAAAATCAGCGGCTATAGCTTTCTCATGTAGGAATTGTACAGTTTTATTAAACATTTCTTCAGGATAGCGTAAGTAGAGATGAAGTATATTCTCTGCTGTAGCTACTGTATACAGATTTTGATAAGTCTTATTGTCTGGAAAACCATCTTTGTTTAGATCTTGACTGAAAAATGTAGTATTCATTGCAACATCAAACGCAGTTGCCCTCGTTGTGCTTAGAATAGGTCTTAATCCCCATGATCCAGGTAAAACGTTGTGAAAACCATGATCAGCACAGATAAAAAAGCTAGATGTATCAGAGAGGTCATTGGAATCCAAGAACGATATTAATCTACCAATCTGATGATCTGCATTCTCAATCATCTGTCTATAACTACCTGCATCTGGATGATATTGATCAGGGATACAACCTAGCGCATGGCCAGTCCAATCAGGGGCAGGTAGGTTTAGGACGACAAGTGTGTCACGTCCATTCTTTATTTCGTCTTTATAGGCAATTAATTTCGACATAGTTTCATTAATAATCCAGGAATCCTGTTGTAATCGTACTTCGACTGGGAAATCAGCATGATAGACATCAAGAGTTACTTCATTAACTGTTACATCATGGTACTTAGGGGGTAGAACCCTGAAATAGGAACCTTTCCCTTCGTTCAACCCCTTTTTCATATTGACTAACTTATCCTTGCCAACAATCATTATTGTAAGAACGTCATCTGCATGACTCAGAAGTGTTTCTGTGGGAATAGATGTATTACTGCCGAAAGATACCCTCTCAATTGATCCATCTAAGTGGTACGGTGTTGCATTTATAGTGGATGTAGCAACGCATCCAGTCATGTTTGGATAAGATCCCGTAATTAATGCGACATGAGCCACAGTAGTGATTGCTGGTAAAGTTGTCGTGGCATTAGTAAATAGTACTCCATTCGGCACTAATTTCTCAAAAATATTTGGACAGATTGTTTCATTGAAGAAATCTCCTCTAGCACCATCCATTACAATAACGAAGGCGATTTTCCCAGGTTCAACTCCTTCAACGGCAAGGATTTCTGCTAGACTCTCTTGGTTTGTAATAGGAGTTCCCACCACGAAAAAGCAAGAAAAAATTACAATTGAATATAGCAATGTTCTTTTTCTCATGATTATCACTATTTTAATTACAAGATTATCGGATTTTTGAGCTCATTATGCTTAATTAAAACCTTTCGTTCTCAAACATAATGGCTTATTCTTCTATTGAACTAATTTATAGTTTGAGTAAGGATGAAAATTAATAACCAGTCACTCTTATTTGACAGAATTGATTATAATTCAATTAACAACTTGGAAAAAAAAGTGGTTATTCAATTCGTTAAAAAAAAGGGGGGGAAAAAAGATAATGATAGACTTTGATTCTATTCTCTTCTTCTGATATGAGAAGCTGCAATCCCTAGAGCTGCGAATACTATCAGAACTGATAATATTTCAAATCCAGGTGCTCCACCATCTTCTTTTGTTTTCGTTTTTGTTTTCGTGTCTTCAGGTGCTTCCTCGACAACTACTGTAATAGTTAGTTCAGTATCGATGAATCTAGCTCCATCTGATGCTCCAGTAGTAAATTCTTCAGTTCTAGCACTTGCAGAAATAGTTAATGTATAAGTACCTGCATCAACGCCAGTTGCATCCCAAGTACCTTCAAAAATACCGTCATTGTCTGTATCTGAAAAGATGATGACATCTACATCGAGTAAGCCTTCAACCTCAGCGTCATGTAACGTAACACCAGCGCCAAGAGTCGATGTTAGCTCGACTTTGAAAACAACGCTACTGTTATCATTTGTAACAGTCTGTGAACCAATTGCATCAGTCATAATCAAAGTGGGATATTGAACTGGATCAATACCAAGTAAAATGCAGAATGCGTTTAGAGCAAATTGAGCAGACTCAAGGTCATCTTCGAAGTCTTGGTAGTGACCAAAGAGCGAACTGGAACCAGTTACAAAGGCTATACCCGTTCCATTTTCCACAAGATAGGCAATAGCGTATTCATGCTCTATTGGATTCATATCTGGATCGTAGTCAGAGTCCTCTATGTCATCCCAGTTACTACCAACCCTTGGAGAAATGATTTCTGTTACCGTAACGCCAGTGATCTGTTCTGAATGGTTTACTATCATACCATTATGATAATACTCCTCAGCACCAAAGGCACCCCAATCTGGGTCATCAGGGATTTCTACTATACAATAGTTGTCTTGGCCTGTATTATGAGTAGGATCTTGATAATATCCTCTAAACCATTCTAATCCCCATTTCTCGCAAAGATCTCCCATACCATTTTCTTCAGGGAGACTATATGCTGCTCCAACTTCACTGAGCCATAATGAACCACCGTTTTCTACAAAATCGTAGACTGTATTAATTTCGCTTGTTGTAAGAGCGTTTACAGTCGCATGACGAGTGTTAGGGTTTGAATCAGGTGCAGTTAAGACAAACAAATCAATATCTGTAAGGATCTCATCAGTTAGTCTAAAAACCACATCATAATAATCTAAACAGACAACATAATCAGCAATACCTAACTCGAAGAGCATCGTAACCCAATAAGCATTTATGTATAACCCATATGTGAAGGCATACATTTGATCGTGAGCCTCGTCAAGCATGATAACTGTATCATCACTGTCATAACCCATATCATCAACAAACACACCAGCTGTTTTATTCGAGAATTCCTCTCCAACTTGTGCGCTGATTTTTAATTCTGTTGTATGATAAAAACCGTATATGTCAGGTTTGGTCGAATAGCCCGTAAAATCAACAGTACCATTGAAGTATTCACTTGTTGCATCATAGGTCAAGGTTGTAAGAGTTCCATCCAAATCAACTGTTACGTCAGCCTCGGTTCCAGTGATAAGTGTACCATTGGTCCATTCAACCATGACATCCACATCAACAGATCCACCTGATGCAATAAAATCATCACTTACGATGATATCTACTATATCTGGACGAGATTGATTGGAGTTTGCAAGACCAGCCGTGGGCCACATAAGTACAAAACCACTTGTTGCATTGTTCCAACCGTCATTGGAGAAGGGTGCTGTTGAGTTTCCATCAGGAAATCTGTTCCAAGTAAACGGATAACTATCCGAATTTGGTGTAATACCCATCTGGTCAACACGATGACCAGTGTCGTTATATAAGTAAATAACCTCACCATAAGAATCACTAAAATAGAATGGATTATCATCAGGGGCGTCAGGATCAGAAGCGCTAAAAACTGCGTAACCATGTGCGGGTATATCCCCAGATAGAACAAACAGGTCGTCATTTAAGGTAGTCATCGCCCAATCATCCAGGTCTACTACTTCATTAAGAGTGTTGTAAAGTTCTACCCAACTATCACCGTATTTTGTGCTTACTTCGTTGATCACAACGCCTGCTCCACCAAGATCTACGCCTGGAACATCATTCGCAGTACCCCAAGTTGGGGTTAAATCAAGATTCCAAACATCACCCGTCGTACCTACACGAGCCACACTGAATTCTTGCTCAGTATTGTTTTTGAGGATTTTTGGATGTCCTGGTGCTCTACCTTCTGTTCCATAGGCAATTGAGTCGATGAAGTTTCCATCTGCGTCACCGAGAATGATTGTATCACCATAATCATAGAAATCTTTGTAATATTCTAACCCCGTTGTATTGTCTGCAAAAATCATTACGTAGCCACCCACAGGTATTGTGATATCTACCATAATTTCAGCAACTTCAACTGATTCCGTAGTAGGATCCCCAGATGGATAATCGTCAGTTTTATTTATCTGCCAGTTCAGGATATTTATTGGTGAGCTGCCGTTGTTGTATAGCTCGACCTGGTGGTAGATATCATAATCATGACTTATGGAGATCTCTGTGAAAATGACGTCACCACGATTTGCAGTTGATGCTACTGGTGCTGCAGTTATTGTACTAAATCCTACAAAGATAACTGAGAATGTCATAATCACTAGAATCATCAATAGATTTTTTCTTCTTAAAAACATAATTTGTTACCACCTTCTAGTGTATTTTTCACACTAGCATGCAGAAATTATGCTTTCTATGGAATTTAAGAATTTTTTGCATTAACTATAATTTAATTGGATTTTCAATGTGTAATGTCGGTCTTAAAGGAGAAGACTTTGGACTGATTTCTTGAAAATGCAAAAACTTAAACTTATTCACAGAAATGTTGTACAGCCAGACTTAAATTAGGATGACAGTTTCTTTGGAGGTAAGTGATTGCAGAACAGAAGAATTTTGGTAGCAGTCTTAATGAGCTTCTTTTTAGGCATTCTATTTTATATGATAGCTGCAGCAATCTTAGTTGACCTCCCAGATCTGGCTCTTGCAGCTGAAATCAGGGGACAGGATGTAATTCTAGTGGAACACATCATTAAACCTTTTGCTGGAAACCCACCTTCCTTGAAAGCATGGAATCCTCAAGATACAGTTACCCTCATCATTGTCTGGACAATGGCTGGCTTGATAGGTGGGTTTGCTGCTAGGGGCAAGATTGAAGGTGCCATTGGAACTTTTATTGCGTACTTGATCGCAGTTATGATCAGTTTGTACACGGGCTCGCCTTTAGTTGGTACAGATCCAGCAGGCGCGAGTCTACAAGAAATTTTTGTTTCCAGGACAATGAATCTCTTCATATCAGAGGAATTGTTCAGGATTCTGTTATTTTCTGTAGTAGCTATAATTTCAGGTTACATCTTCGGTCATTTGAGTCATATAGAAGCGTTGAAGCTTCATAGATTCTGGACACAACTCGACAAAAGTTCGAATAAGATCCAACTCCCTTCTCAGTGTCCGTTTTGCCAAATAACTTTTGAATCGAATCCTTTATACTGTTCTGCTTGTGGAAAGAAGATCAGAGAAGAAGTAATAACCCCGAGTCTTTAACTCATTCAAAAAAGCACGTTTCCTCCACAGTGGTTAATTTCTAGGTTTCCTAACAAGGATAATGCTTATCAATGTCACAAACACGAAGAAAACTGAAAGCGAGGGAGTTGCGTGTGTTTCTGACGATTCAGAATACTGTGTTGTAATTGAACTAGATGATTCAAAGACCTCTAGTACTCTTATTTCAATTATCTCATTCTTAGATATCAAATTCGCTTTTTCAACAGTTATTTCTAACTGTATTACTCCTGGAATTATGCTTTCAAGTTCAAATGTAAAAACACCGAGTTCTTCACAGGACACAAAGATGATGAATGGGCCAGCAGTATCGGGTTGTGCTCCATTTGTCGCGTTTTCTTCTTCAATAGACTCCATCCAGGTTCGAACCACATGGACATTGGCATCTAGAGGAGTTCCTTGCCAATCAGTGACCAATATTTTCCCTGTATAAGATGTTCCCTGATAAATTTGTTTTGGGATCTCTACTTCCATATTGATAGCATAAGGGGTAAAATCTGGTAGTTCAACATCACATTCTTTAATTGCTGTAAAAATTATGTTAGCAAAAGTTTTTGCAGCGTAATTTAGTAGATCGGTTGTTGTTTCCTCAACCCAAGGTGTCCAAAATGAACCGTTCCAATAGGTTTCAACCAAATCATCGTGATACTGATTTGAATATATCGCGCAGCCAACCGTGGTCTCTTCTACACTTCTTTCTAGTAAGCGGGGCGTATGATTTTGGAATTCTAATGTATCAACTTTTGCATTAATGTCCTGTTCATATTTATAATGTCCACTTATACCTCCATTCTGACTTCCATCGTCTTCCTTAAACACCTCGTCAGTGTGCATCGGTTGGCAAAGATCAAAAATGTAATGAGACATTACTCCCGCAGACCAGACTGCTTCAGAGAAATCTTTTGTTTGGAGATAAGTTTTGAACGAATTATACCATTTTTTTACCTCATTTGGAGCATTTGGAAAGAGATCAGGATTATTCACGTGGTAGACATGGTTAGAAAAATCCCTAAATTCCCTATCTGGAGCAATCGCCCCCTTTTTTAATTCTGAATCGTATATTTTGAATAATTGAGGCCACCGGGTTCCATTTTCTCCTAAATCTTGGACAACATTTTCGAGATAAGATGTTGAAATTGCTACGACATGTTGATGAGTGGTGGCGCCCCACGCTGATGCATTTTCAACACGAGAGCTAGAGAGAAATACCATAGTTAATAGGAATAACATGATAAGAGAGAAGAGTCTTGACTTCAATAGAACCACCTTCACAATTTATCTCTTTCCTTCTTGTAACAAATAGTCATTATTGATGTAATTATTATTGATAATAATCCAGTGGTCAAGTTTAGTGGGGTCGGCTGGGGTAATGTAGTTTTCCTTGAATTAGTCGTCGTCGTTTGTATTTCTGAATCTTGAGAAAGCCAATTAATTATATTTACCCACAGCCTCATATTATCTAATTGATCAATGAAACTTCGCGTTGTTCCATATATGGTCCAATCTGAAACAGGAAAAGTGGAACCAAGTAACACTACTCTTCCTTTACCTAAATTAGTACCTGCTAACCAGGGTATTGCTTCCTCTTTTAGTCTCATTTCCCCTGTTATATCAGAAACACTGTAACTCTCTGTCCAGGAATAAGCTCCTACATATTCACTACTATTAACCTCAATTGTAGATGTTCCTATCAGAATATTTCTTATGCCCTCTACCATTGCTTGCCCAAACTCGTTTTTAGTAAACTGTTCATTTGTCACAACGATATCCCAGGGGTTTGTTGGTTCTCCACCAATAGTAAATTGATGAGAAAGATTGTCATCGTATAACTCATCAGAATTATAATTACCATAATTGTCTTGAAACTCATATAAATG
>JBHLPQ010000063.1:0-18355 GCA_048939265.1 Promethearchaeota archaeon | reverse complement strand
AACCATAGATTTGCTGGATGAATAATTTGATCTGCCATTTCTCCCTCTTCAAACACTGGTAAACCATCATCTGAATAAACTGCGATTCCTGATAACTCTGTATGCGTTTCTATAAATTCTTGAATAGCTTCTGAAACAGTTTTAGCTTTCGTTGTTTTCAAAATTAGTGTTTGAACCATCTCTCCAACTGCAAGAAAAATTGAGTTATCATAAATTGATGTTCCACGAAAATGAATATTGAATTTCTCTTCTGTTGTAAAGTAACCTTCCATTGTCTGGAAGACTTGATCCTTCATATCTGGTAATAGAAGATCCACTTTATGACAAAGACAAAATATTTCTGCACCAGGGCTAAATTCGCTTAATCTTTTAACCGCATGGTCAAAATAGAATTTTGAGGTACTCACAGCATCAAAATTGCTAACATCCACGACCCAGACTAATATAGTAACATCAGTGAAGATAAATTCTGCCTGTTCTCCAACAAAGACAGAAATAAATGACTCCTGACCTCCACAATCGAAGATCTGAAAAGCACTATCAATAATGCTTTTTGTAGATCGAGTATAATTTATTGTTGCCTTATAATCCTTAACCTCTTCAACTGATTTTCCTTCAAAAACTATTGAGCGGATACTACTCTTACCACTGGCTCCGAGGCCCATAAATAGCACTTTTTGTTTAGCTACTAAGGACAAGAATTTATCCCTCGTATTTCTTCAGGTATCTTATCTTGATTAGATAGTAAGCGATGTTACACGGTTTGAATGATAATGAAGTATAATACTGTATATAAAATAGACCCTTTCAAATTGCCTAGGTGTGTAATCAAACATGTCGATCAGAAACTGTATTCTTTCTTCAGCTTCATTCCTTAAGATTTTTATGCGTCTTCTATATTGAATACTTCAAATCCTTACTAAACCTAGTTAGGTAAGTCATACTAATCCTACTAGTAATAATCAATATATTATGGTAGTTAATTAATATCTAAGTGAACAATTGCATGAGTTAGAGCGATATGAGCGACTGGGTTTCTGACATAGATATCACCTCTAAGTTAGGATATAAGATCCTTATTGCAGGATTATCCGAGGCAGGGAAGACTGCAGTAAAACGGATCTTTTTTTTGAAACAGCACACAGAGGATGTTGATAGCCTTTCCGCGACGATTAATTATGAACGAATGTCAGTCTCAATTGGTGATATCCCTATCACAATTGTGGATTTAGGTGGCCAAAAGATCTTTTTAAAACGATTTTTAAGTGGTTTTAGTCCGTTTGTTTTCAGTAGTGTTAAAGTCTTCATTTTCTTAATTGATGTGGCTAATAAGACCTCTCGCAATAACGCTCTTCAATATTTTAGGGCTTGTCTTGAGAAACTGCGAGCTTTCTCCCCTGATGCTGAAATTTTTGTGTTTTTACATAAAAATGACCTGGTTGTTAATTCACCAAACTATGAGTCCATTCATGAACAATTAAAAGAACAGTTTCAATTAGAATGTGTTAAAGGGCCCCTTAGATTTTTTAGAACAACAATCTATCGTCCAGAAACAGTGATTGATGCATTTGGAAGAATAATAGAACTTGAAATTCCAGAAATCGCAAGGAGCGAATTAGTTGAGGGACGGAAGATTGGTGAGATTGAAGAGCTTCATGAAAGAGGAATGACTCTTCGAGAACCTTCTCCCGTAGCTGAAGCAAATACTCTTCCTATAGAACTAGTTGCTCCCAAAGTGGCTGGAGATCCAGCTATCTTAAACAAACTACAACATTTAATGAAAACAGCTGTGAGAAAAGATACATATTCACATACCAAAGAGGAGGTATTCCTTGGTAACGCAGCTGAAGAAGAGTCAACTTCAGAAACAATCTTATCATCTGATAAAATAGTTAAGCAACCTCATCTTGTTCACGCTATCAGTGATGAAATCCCTAATCCTGAGCTTGATACAGCTTCTGTAATAAAAGGAGAGATGGTAGGTCCTGAACTTCTAGTTACACCTGAACAAGAAATAGCATTAAAACAAGAAGATATTCAACTCAATCAAAGAATAAGTCATTTAATTGAGTTCTATCAAGTTGAGGAAGATAAAGCAAAGGAGATTGTCGAAGCAAGATATGATTATCTCTTTGAAATGGCAGCTAAGATTGGAATTGAAATTCCTCTATTAATTGATATCTTTTTAAAATATCTTCCATTCGTGAGAAAATCTCAGGGAGAAGAAGTATTTGCTCATATAACCGATGATAAGCTTTTACAGCTTTTCGGTGCTTACCTGAGAGCAAAATTAAGCGAAAAAGACATTGTTAAATGTTTAGTCTTTATATCTGAAAGACCAAATTTGTTTGTTGAGGAGATATTAGATACATATTTATTACCAGAAAGAAAGGAAAGGAAGAAAAGAGAAAAGAAAATAGTCGCAGAAAAACCACCTACAATAGCACATGTGAATATTCCTGTTGAATCAGAAAACATTGAGGGGATTATAACCATCCCTAATATTGAGGGATTGGGATTTAAAATTGATCTTGTGGATGATGGATTAAATGCAAATATTTCACTGCATTTATTGGGTCCTGTTGGCCAAAAAGAATTAGTAGGTGGTGCGAAAGTCTCTTCGAGGGTCTCTTCTGATGAAATTCTCTACTTACTAGCATATGAATTAAACTTGCCTAATATGGGATTCTTTGAGGACGGAGTGGGTTCAATTCACTTTGCAGCGAAAATAATCCACGAAGCTTTACTACAACTACATAGAAAAACATTGAAATCGACAACAGACATCTCTACTAAAACTGTTCGTCAAGAAAAAGGATATTTAACTCAATCAATTGAGTATATCATTCCAATTGAGATTGAGGTAGATGGGAAATTTATTATGCTACCTGAATCTGAAAAACTTGGCTTCTCAATTGAACAAGCTAAGAAAGGATTTTTGATTAGCTTCGTACAGCGGGGATTTCCAATCGGTCAGGCCAATATCATTGAATCTATCAAGTTTGGTCAGTTAAAACGCCTTCTTCGAGAAGCAATGCAACTCCCACTTGAATCCGAAGGTGCTGTTGATTTTGCAAGCCGAGTTATCTTAGCTACCATAAGGAAACTTAGTCAATCGGAATCCAAAGTATTTGAAACAGCAATTCTTCGTGAAGTGGAGCCAAAAATTGAAGAAGACAAAACATCTAAAAAATTGAAAGAATATCTAGCTCTGCTTGAGAAGGATTAACTCTTACTTTGTTTATAGCTCTTCTTTAAGTTTGTATGTTTTATGGATGCTTGGTTGAATTTCTTCCTAGAATTGATTTATCAGAGGAAGAACATCTTTATGAATCTAGATGTTTTCAGTTATGTTTTCTTGTCCTCCATGAGCCTCTGGACGTTTTAATGAGAATCCATACGACATAACATTAGCAAACAAACCCCTCGATAAGAGAAAATTATAGTTAGAAACAAGTTCGGTCTCAAAATCATCATTGAACCTCAAAGAAAGCTAAAAAATTGAAATTCTAAGATTCATTGATGATTTGGCCAGATAATCTCTTAGCAAAAGCCATTAGTGTAATTACTAGGGGAGCTCCTAACGAACGGGGTAAGATACTCGAATCGCAAACATAGAGATTTGGAAATTTTGTCTGAAGACTAGAATCTACAACTTCACCAATGCTGTTTGTTCCACCTGGATGAGTAGCACGTATAGAGGATGTAAATAGTTTCTTCGATCCTGCTTCCAGTAGTATCTCTCTTGCATAAGTATCTCCTTTTTCAAGACGTTTATGATCTTCTAGTGTCAATTCTTTAGAAATATTAATGCCAAATCTACCAGGTGAAATAGTACCAGTCTTATCATCCTGTATTTTCGACATGATACCCATCAACCGAGGATAATGTCGAAATTTGACTATTTCAAATGGATTTCGTCGGTAGATAAGACTGATAAGAAATATTCCCCACGGCTCAACAACAGCACTCTGAAGAATTCCTTCCTCTTCATGAAACTTATACGTACCAACAGCCATGGGCATGTCATGTATGGTACGCTGCATTTTATCTGAAGCCACCCCGTATGTAAAGACCATTGGATCCATGAAGAATTCTCTCCCTGCGTCGTGAATGCCAGATTTTTGTAGAAGGATAGGTGAATGAATCCCCCCAGCTGAGACAATAATTCGATTTGCTTTGATGATATGTCCTCCTCTCGGTTTTACTCCTATAGCTTTTCCCCCCTCAATTATCACACGGTCAACTTTCTTTTTCTGAAGTTCAAGACCTTTAGCTAGTGCTTCTTCTACTAAAAATCGGGCTGTAAATTTTGCTTCTCGTTTACATCCTAGCATACAGGCTGAACAATTCGGGATACATTTATTCGGGTCAACAAATTTGGGTAAACGAACCCATTCATGGCCTAATTGATTTCCTATCTCTAGAAGATGCCAATTTCCCTTCCCAATTAAATCTTCTGAAAGCACAGTCGTTCTCGTTTCTTTCTCTGCTTCATCTAGCTCTCGTTCTAGGTCAATTCCCCAAGGTTGGAAAAATCCTTTTGGGGGTCGGTAAGCAGTCCCAGCGCTAATTACTGAAGAACCTCCAACTGTGATCCCTGATCCGACAGATAAATGTTCTTTTGTATAACGAAACCCTTTCTTGTCAGCGATCCTAACAAGGGCAGGGTGATTCCCTAGATATTTATGATATCCTCCCTTTTCAAGCAGTAGAACTTGCTGCCCCTCTAATGTGAGATCTCGAGCAAGTAGTGCACCCGAAATACCTGCTCCAATTATTATAGTATCATAGGTTTTTAGCAATGCCTTAATTTTCCTATGAGATAAGACTCTGTGTTTTTAGAATCCTTTTAATCACTTGAAATTTCTTAATTTCACTTATTTTTGTTAGATAAAGACTGGGTGAAATTAACTTTATAGCCTATTTGTTGTAGATGTTTGAGAAAGATAACAGCTTCTTCATTCGCAGTGGTTTTAAAGCTAACGACCACAGGGGGTACTGCTTCTGCCAATGCCGTTTTTGCAAGCTTTGATGGCTTTGATTTTGTCTCTGATAAGCGATCTTCAACAATACTATTTCTTATCATGCTTATTTTATCCTCAAATCTAATGTAAGTAAAACCTAAGATTTCATCTTCCTTGGCTTGATTGCTTTTAGGTTTTTCTTTAGTAATTAATTCTACGATTGTATCTTGGACACCTGAAGCTGTTTTTAGTGCCAGCTTTGCAACACTGTCTAAACCTTGAGTAATTCCATCAATTAGTCCTTTTGTTTCCCCTCTCTTGTCTAGTGTAATGGTTGTATAATTAACCGTATAATATCGAGGGCCAAAGATCATATTAAAGCGAGGAGGATAACCAATCTGATCTTTTATCAATCGAAAAGCAAAAGAGCCCCCTGGTATTAAGGAGAGTAAACCATGAAAAGCTGAATCTATAGCGATGATTTTCGCCACTTCAGCAATTCCTTCGATGTTTTGTTTGTTGATCCATACACAACATGGCGCTCTTCCTTGTATTTGGCCTGCAATGAGGTAGCCTTGGTGGACTTCTAGGGCGACAGGCTTTTTTAAATCTAAATATATGCTTGCGAACTGTTCAATCCTCATCTTAAATCACTTATTTCAATCAATTGAGGTTCTCGCTTGTAAAGAAAGATAAAACTTTCCAATCATCTGGGTTTTTTCAGATAAAGAAATAATATGTCTGAAAACCTTACACGTCTTAGTGGTAGTGACAGGAATAGCACAGAATTTGGTCCCAGCGATGTTTAAACCTCAATTGAACTGAATATTTAAGTCATCTTCTCTTACAACTATGGTAACGGTTTTTCCATTTATTCTAGCCATAGTAATTACAATGTAAGAGTTAGTCGCTTCTATTATGCTGTCCTAGGTAACATTTCTGAAATAGTTTGTGCAAGTTGTTTCGCAAGGACTCGCACTAAACCAATGTTTTTCGAATCACTGGCGGTAAAACTAACAACAGCATTCTCTCCCGCGTTAAGTATGACAACAAATCCCTCTTCCCCTGTCAGCATTATCTCTTGCATATTTCCTCGTTCTAATTCTGTTAAAACACGTTCAGATAATGATTGACTTGCCGCGGTCATTGCTGCAATGACTGTTTCATTCTCATCAGATGTAGAAGCAATCGGAAGACCATCTGGACTCACGACAGTGATTGCTTGAATGGAAGGCGATTTTTTTAAGTACTTATCAAGGATTGCATCAAGTTCCTCAATTCGGGTTGTTGTCGTTTGGCTTAGCTCAATCATATGCATCACAATTATGCTCAAGATTCCTAGATTCCTTCATACCTTATTGAACATTTCTAGAGAAATTATTAGAAAGTTCATCAACGGAATTCAAGAATGAGCTATTCGTTCAGATACTCTTCAAATGAAGAATCAAGTAAGATCAGCAGTAAAAATAATGAATGGATGCTTACAAGAAACTAATCGTTAAAAATTCTCTATTGAGAAAAGTATTTAATTATCTTTTAATACCTTGAATTATCAAGTAATTCCGAAAGGTGTTTAACAGACTCTAATATCGCCAAAAAGGCAATGGAGTTCTTTATAAACATGACCGAACCTATTAAAATTATTCTCTTTAAAGGCCCTCACTGTGCCGCTTGTAAACCTGTTGCACGACATTTAAAACGAATTGTAGAGACATCTCAAGGTGGAGCGAGTATAACCACTATTGATACAGACGAGAACCGTGAAATCGCAGCTAAATATGGCGTACGGAATGTACCTCATGTTTTATACAACGATGAGGTTATTCTTACAGCAACACAGGCAGCCTCAATGTTTAGTAGCTTCATGGAAGAAACTACTGATTCAGCTAATATATTTTCACCTGATCAATATGATTTATTCAATTATCTCTTCAACAAACTGATTGAAGCTGGAGTAAAAGCAAGTGAGACAGATCGTGATCGTTGGCGGAAACTTTCAATCATTAGTGTTTCAGAAAGATTGCTGAACATTGAAGAGCTTGAAACAGTAACTCGCCCCTCAGTAGGTGATTATGTTCACATTGGTCATCTTCAGTCTATCGTTACCTCGCTTTTATCCATTAATCCTAGTGCTAAAGCCTATCTATTTCGCTCTGGAGAGTTGGCTGGGAAATTTGGAAGTGCACAATCGTGGATTCACAAGTACAATCCCAAAATAATGGAAACACATCGAATGAAGTCACGTTTCAAGGAATTATTAAAAGGATTCAAACTACTATATGGGCCAAATCCTAATGCAGCAAACTTAGCATCAGAACTTTCTATAACGCAAACAGCTCCCTACGAGGCGAAGTTACAAATTAAAGATTCTGGTCTTGCTGTGATGAATACTGATATCGGTCAAGATGTTTGTGGCTTTATTTCTGGGGAAATTGCAGGATTGATGGAAGTTACTCTCGGAGAACAGGCCTCTGTCGAAGAGACAAAATGTTGGGGGCTAGGGGATGATTACTGTGAGTTTGATATCCAACTTGGTGAAGAATCAGATCACTATAGTAGCTCTTTACATGAACCAAAGGAATTTTTCAGTGACTCTGATAGACTTCGTTTCGATGTTTCATTATCAACAATATCTCGGAATATGTATGATTCATTACTATATCGGAGACAAATGCGACCGGGAATCGGTGACTATTGTCATATTTCCGTTTTACAACACATCATTACCTCAGTTAAGTTCTCTGATCCATTTAATTCAACGCTCTTGGCCTATGCTGGTCAAAACTATGGCCAAATTCTGGAGGACGTAGGAAGCATCAGTAGAATAATGATGCGACGAAATCTTAACTATTCCTTCCCAATGGAATTTCCTCAAGCCTGTGAGGTACTAGGGTATTACTTCAATACACCAGGTAGATTGCTAACCAGAATACATGGAGATGTAACTGTTGACGTTATTGATGACGAATCTGCTGTTTTTAAAATCTGGGAAAGCGCAGAAACCTCTGGAATCGACTTATCTACCGTAGATCTATCAGCTCTCTTCCCAGGTATTGAAAAACCAACGAAAGTAAATACCTTAGATGATTTTATGGCAGGTTTCCTTAATGGAAGATTGAATTTACTAGTGGAAGATGAAATCATCGTTCGTGAAACTAAGTGTCAAGCGAATGGACACCAATACTGTGAGTTTGAAGCCGAACTAGATTAAGCTTAAGTCCTATTTTCCTCTCTAATATCATTTTTTTCTGCTATTCCATATAGGGAATACAGAGAAGTAAGTGAAATTAATATCAAACCAAGGATACACACACAGGCTGAAATTGAGAACAGAGGATTATACCAATACGTTTCATAACCTTCTATAATCCAGCCTAGAGACCAGACACTGCCACCAAGATAAACAAGCACCAATCCTCCAAGCAATAGTCCTAGAAGCAACTTTCCATTTTGCTTCTGTTTGGGGCTGTATTGTTCGGCAATTAGAAAAATAAAGACAAAACTGTAGAATGGAAAGAAAAAGGGAACATAATGCGGGTAAAGAATTCTATTAAAGGCCATAAAAATAGTCATAAATGGTAATACTGCCTCTATGGCTCTTTTTGAACTTGATATGGGCATTTTTTGCAATATCAATATTGCGTAACCTCCAAATAGCAAAATTTGAATGATGAAAGGTAGAATGGTTTTTGAGGTTTCAGAGAAAAAATAGGTGTAAAACGACATACTGGGATCAAGTCGTTCAGCATGTACGAAGAATACATCGTTAAGATATTCTTCTGGAGCTAAAAACAGAAACGGAAGGGATCCAAGAAGAAAAGTTAACCCAGCACCAAACCAGATGATTATTGTTTGGATTTTCTGTTCATTGATTCCCCAGATTACGAGAGGCAACATATAAATACCCGCAATTGGTTTTACTAATAGCGCTAGTCCGAAACACAGCCCACTAGCAGAATAGTGGTTCTTTCTAAGAAGAAGAAAACCAGATAGTACAAAAAAAAGCATGAAGTTATCATGAAATCCTGAAAATATTACTGCTAACGTTATAGGATTAAGTAAAAACCAATTCATGGCAATTAAAGCCAACATATGAGCTTTAGGATGAGAAGGGAGACAATCTGAAACGATAAAGTAAACTAGTATTCCAACTAGTAGGTTGAATATTATAAGGAATAACTTAACCATTTGCCACGTGAAAGTTTTAACACCAACAATGGCAATTATAAAGCCCAAAGTATATAAATAAAGAGGTGGATACTGCGGTTTGGGGAGTGGGCCAACATCGGTCATCAACTCCCCAATATCACGATAAAGAAGCTGGCCTTGTGCAATTTTTTTGGCAGCTTCGAATTGGAGAACGAAATCCACTGGATTGTAGTAAAGAAAACCAAGAATCAAATGAATTATTAGATTAAAGAATAATGATAATAATAATAATTTAAAGTCCTTGTCGAAGTGTGATTTAGATGGAAGAATTGCCATTTTTTGTTTATCTTGCATTATATTTGTTCATCCTTCTTGAGTGAAATGGATATCTAGAAATTTATTTTAGAAAGCTTTCTTGAACCATTTCAAATTTAATTAGATATATTAAATACTAACGCGTAGATATCCTTGTTGCTTTACTTAATAGAAAAGTAGATGCATAATAAGAAAAATGATTCCTAATCAAATCAAGTTTGTAGCTCTGAGATTAGTTCTTATTGCTGGGGATGTCACTGAATTATGGCAAAAAAAAAGCCTTTATGTCCTCAAATGGCGTTTTTCATTGTTAGCCATGGGATTCCAGTTGTCTCGCTTGGATTTAGTTCAGAACAAAGTATACTCTTCGGAGGGATACTAACTGCAATTAATTCTCTTACGTCATCCGAAACAGGTATGGGTCAGTTAAATGATATTCAAGCCAAAGAGGGCCGAATTTATATTCAAAGCGCTGGCCAGGATGCAATGGTTGGATTCTTTGTTTGGGGGGCCGGATTTCCCCAAGAAATAAGTCAACAGATGAAACTCCTCGCAGGTGGATTAGGGGCAAGATTTCTATCAGATTACGAGTATAATCCAGCTTTCGAAGAAGTTTTACTTGTTGGTAGCCTTCCAGATAAGTTTCAAGTGAAATTGGGTTATCAATCTATCTTTAATTGGCGTAAACAAATGAAAGATTCACCCTTTCGCGAAACTAACACATTAGAGGAACAGTTAACAAAGATTGATAGATCTATTTTTGATGAGCTCGGTTTAGACCTTTCTGACTTAACATTTCCAGAAAGAATTGAAAATGCTATTGATTTAGCGGTGTGGTTCGCCTTAAGATCAGCCTTAGAAGCAAGTGTCTCATCACTTATCACTGCCCGAAATATTGATCAGATCATTCCAAACCTTCGGTTAAAGATAAAAAAGCTAATGGCTCAAGAAATAGAACAACGTGGCCCAGCAGCTCTTCTTAAAGAGGCGTTACAAGGAGTGGTATTTGAATGGCCCCAATAGAAAGTATAACAGCAGGGAAACTTCTTCAGGAATTCGTTAAGGGCTATGAAGATGACCCTTTCGGAGAACAAGGCCTCGTTATAGTTAAAAAGTTACTAGACTTAGCTTTTCCGAAGCACTCTCTTAATGAGATAATTTCTTCTGAAGAATTACTTGAATTGTTAAAGGTTGCGGGAGCTGAATATTCTTTTAGGAGAAAACCTCTCTATATGGCTTTTACAGGTTTCCTTATGGAGAAAACGCCGCAAGAATTACAAAAAATGGATGGAACTCAATTAAAACAAGAATTAATAACATTATTAGCTGACGACACTCCTGTACCTACTTTAGAGATTGATCAAGCAACTTATGATTTATCTGGAAACCCAGAGTCCGCTTCTCTTGCTCGAAACATGTTGGAAACAGCATTAATTAGTACTACAGCCTCTCTGTTTGGATATCTTTTAATTAAGGAAGAAAACCAAGCAGGTAAATTCTTTCACGATTTAGATACAAATTGTCAATTTATTGCGAATCGGGTTCGAAATAGCAATGCGTTATACATAATTCTTACTGAAATTCTTCGTTTTAAATGGTATCGATTTACAATAAGAGGTTCTTTACCAACTCTATCAGAATTAGGGGTTGAAGATGTCTGTCAATACGTGAGTGAAAACCCCCAAGAATACTTGGATGCAATTCAGTCAAAATTTCTTGAGAATCTTGAGAATTTGTTCAAAAATCCTTTGGAATCGCTGATAGATAAGTGTAAGAATCAATTTGAAACTAAAGACTCAGATTTCAACTTGGAAGTTGAGTTAGAAGTTCTTCAATCAGAAAAAGCTAAAGTAAAGGTTCTTGAAGACCTTGAAAAGCTCAAATCGCGTCTTAAAGTAGGAAAGAAAGTTACATCAAAAGATTTTGAGTCAATTAGGGGAAATCTGTTAAAAGACTATGACAAACTCCAACAGGAAAGCATCAAAGAATTTACGAAATTCAAGAAAATTGTAGGTGGCCAACTCTCCAGGGAACCTCTATGGTTTAAATTTCACAAGAATGAACTACAATGGGACATAGTGTCTTCACAAGAAATAATAAGTAAACTTAATAGACAATTATCCATTGAGAAGGCATTTCAATCTCAGAAAAAATCAAAATCATTCCAAAAAGCCATAACAATTTTTGATCAGTTAGGGGGTGTTCGTTTTGCGTTAGAAAATGTAATTAGTCATTACTTTTATGAACGCATCCCTTCTAAAGTGATAAAATTACTCGAAACACCCGCTAAACAACAAAAAATAAAAGAATTAAAATTTCTTCAGGAAAAACGTTATAACGAAGGTCTAGAAGCTGTTGAATCATTTCTAGTTCCGTATTCAGAAGATATGATTTCGAGTCTCCTTACATCTGGAATTTCCTTCATAAAGGAATCTTATATCAAGGATAATCCTATCGTTTTTATTGCTGAAGAAAACCCTAGGCATCCAAAATTTTTAGACTTGATTGATTTACCCAAAGACTGGTTCTATGAAAAATCCCCTGACGTATTCTTTGGAGATGAATATTTTTGCTTTCAAATGAATGACAATCAAGTTAAAATGGGTTTTCACCTCAAATTAGATGGGAAGGGAAATGATCTCTTTAAATTGTTAATTTCGTCGTCAGCCTTAAAAAATGCTCTGATATATAAGAAATCAACAAAAATCCTTGGAACTTTTTCAGGATATGTGTATACTAGCAGCATTGGTAACATGTCTGTGTGTCCTCCCGCCCTTAAGGCTGTTGAAGATCTTTTTATGTGAATTGATAAGTTAATTATAATTCACGTCGCCATACAACTTAGAAATCTTCTCACGCCATTCCAAAAACCCTTCAGGGGATTTTGGATAATTTAAAAATAGATCTCTTGCTTTATCCATCTTTTTCAATACAGATCTAAATTTTAGGAGTGTTCCAAGCATTCGTTTTCCACGATAAGCACGTTGAAGCGTTTTGAAGAATCCTCTTGAAATCTCTCCAGTTGCATTACCATATAACAAATCACCAGCTTCGACAACTTTCTTATGAAAGACGTTATTGATAAGAGTGCTAGGTAAAGGAATGATGAAATCTTTCATAATCGCTAATGGGGCATTTACAAGAGCGATAGTGTTCATAAATTCAACGCTATAATCCCAAAGCCCTTTCATAGAGACATCATCTTCCTCTATAGCTCGAGAAATTACCTTTCCAGCTGTTGCTGCAGCATTTACTGAAATACCTATTCCACCTCCGTCTGTGGGCTTCACTTGGGTTCCTGCGTCTCCAACAAGCGCGAATCCATTCCAAACGAGATTATCTTGTGGTCGCCGAAGGGGAACTCGCCAAGCTCCAGCATGTATCAATTTGGAATCTTGATAGAATTTTTCTTCTCTTTTCAGATACTTGTTAAACTGCACATGAGCATTAAGTTGATTGATTCGCATAACACCTAGTCCCGCATTCATGGAGTTAGATCCACGAGGAAATTCCCATAGGTAACCTCCTGGACATAATTCTTGATCAAAACTAATGCGAATGAATTCTGGATGATCAATTTCGGTTTTTACATCACGGACTTCTCGATAACAATTACACACGTCCTTGGGAGCTAGATCGATATCCATGTATGTCTTTTTAGGATCGAGTTTACTACGGAGTACCGCGCCTATACCTGATGCGTCAACTACAACCTTTGCAGACATTTCTCGAATGTTCTTGTCTTTTCCTCGATACCTAATTCCTACCACTTGATCCTGATGAACGATTGGTTCTTTAACATACGTTGAATCATGAAGTTCTGCTCCAAAATCAATAGTATCATTTAAAATCCTCATCCCTAGTTTGAATCGATCAATAATAATTCCAGTCCCTCCTTCCTCTACTAATTCCAATTTTACTTCTCTATCTGGGGAGAAAAGCCATGCTCCCTTGATTTTTTGTCTAATTTCGTCCCCCCGAGGTGGATCTATTTTCGTTAGCTTTTGGATACGTTTAAAATGTTCTCCGCTTGTAGCATCTCCACATACTTTTATTCCTATCTTTTCTTTGGGTTGTCTATCAAGAAGTGCTACTTTTAATCCTTTATTAGCGAGTGTAGCTGCAGTTACTGATCCCCCAGTACCAGCGCCAACCACAACGACGTCATACTTAGTCATCAATTTCACCAAATGTTGGGATTTTTCGTTTCCAAAAATAATTCAATATATTTTACGTTTTGAAAGAATGCTAATCTATTTTCTGATACTAATCCTTGCTTTGAGATGAGGTTATTTCGCCTTTGGAACGGAATGGAGAGTTTCAATTAGCTTAGCTTGAGTTTTTTTCCGTATATTCAATTGATTTTTCAAATAGACAATACTGTCTACTGTATTAGGATTTTGGTTATTTAAAATAGCTAGGTACATCGAAATATAATCCCCATAATAAGTAGCAGAAAATAATTGAGTTAAGAAACTCGTTCCTCGTGCGATTATTTCAACAATTTCTACTTTATCTTTGAGAATTTCTTGGGTTATATCAAAGCGTAATTTCACGTTTGGATGTTCATCTTGGAAGCGACACGTTATCAGAATAAACGGATTATCCTTTTCCCAAGATTCCCATCCCACAATGTGGTTATGGTCGAGTTCGGGTATTTCTTCAGCTAAAGCAAGGATCTTCGAGTTCTCATTGAGTTGATATTTCATTCGATTAGCGACACAATTAAAGGGAGACCAGATGACAGGAATGCGGCCATGTAACTTCTGAGCTGTTTGCTTAGCATGGTTTGATGCAATGGGGACGTCAAAGTTAAATTCTTGCCTCATCTGCCGAAAGAGGGAAAGCGTTTCGTTAATTGCAGGTTGATCAAGGGGGAGGAGTTTTAATGAATGAAGGATTTTCAACAGGGGAAAAAACAAGAGTGGAAACGATGCTCTTGGTTGATATCCAGATGGAATTGGGAAGAAGGGTAGATTGTATTTTTCACAAAATGTTCCAAGATTTCCACCTGATCCTATCCCAACTATCTTAGCTAATTTCTCCAGAGCTTTGATTAAACAGGAGATTGATTCCTCTGTATTTCCTGAGTAGGAGATCACTATAACAAGTGTATTTTCTGATGTAAAAGCGGGAATGTCATAATTTCTATTAACCATAACAGGAATGTCTAAACGCTGTTTCAAATAGACTGAAAGATAATCGCCACTGACCGCTGACCCCCCCATTCCACAAATCAATATGTGCGAAATCGGACCCTCATATGAGATTGAATATCTCCCTACGTCTGTTTTTGCAGGAAGCTCAAAGGAATGTTGAAGAATCTTTTCAATTAGCTCTGGCCAATCATATACCATCTGAAACATATTTTCTGTATCTAATTCAGAAATTTTGGCTGAGTTATCAAGGATCATACCAGATTCACCAGTTATGTCTTCATTTTTTTGCCTGTTTAATAACCTAGGTCATAGTCTCACTGCACATTGGATATTACCCTGATATTACCTTAAAATTGGATAATAAGACCGAATTTCACAGCCTTAAACTCAGAAGGCTCCCCAAGTCAAAGGCAACAGAAACCTTTCAACTTCTTAAAAAATGCAGTCCAAAATATCAAGCTGCTATGAGAACCAATTCAATCATGCTTATTGACTTCTATAATGAAGAAAATCACACCCATTCAACAAAACGTGTCAATCTGAACCAGATCACGGAAAGGACCAAAGTTCGCTTAAAATATACGGGAGAACTTGAGATCGATTATTGAGCTTTTTTTTGTTGTTCATTGTTCAAGTTTCAAGTTGGGCCTTTTTTGCCACACCCTCTCCCCCCCTCGACGCCAGCCAGTCACCCATGAGCAGGATTCGATCCAATATGGCAATTTTTCACCAGAATTTTTCCCAAATTTCTTAAAAACTCATAAAAATTCCCAAAAAAGTTTTTTTTAATCTAAAAATAGCGGGAAAAGGGAGGATGAGGGTAGGGTGTGGCTAATTTGCTAAAACCTATTTTCCATGTATCCTATGCATTATTTCAATACCCAGTGTCACAACAACCATAAAGCCTCCCAAAAGAAGCATCCAAAAAGGAATATCTGGGTTTTACTGTGCTCCCATCGCAAACCCTGTTGGTCCTGCTGCTAAAGCCATTGCTGTTCCTGGACCAGGAATTGGAAATATAGTAATTTTCTTTTCTAAAGCCAATTTTTCACCTCCTTAGTTTTCTAATGGTTTCAAATGCATATTTCTAAGATACTAAATAAATTTCTTCTTTGGAAGAATTTCTTTAAACCATATTTTAGATAAAATCAAAAATAAGATCTTTTTAAAGAGTGAAATGCATTGAGCATTTGCTACATTTTTGAAAAACTGATTAGCTCCGAGTTAGAGGGAATACTATCCTACTGGAGATAGGGTTTTCTCATCTCCAGGAGGGAGACACAGAGAAAAGATGTAAGGTTGTGGATAACTTCAACAGAAGGATGAATAATTGGAGTAAAAGAATTGAATAGTTACTTATTCTAAAGGATTTATATTGTCAAAATTCAACCATGTTATCTTTAAATTTATGAATAGACTATCTGCTCATCTACATACTCAACCAATCGCTCATTTTCAAAGGTTTTGTAGAAGTAACCATTAATATACACCTTGAATGTAGTACTTCTCCAACCAGGAAAAGGTTTCCAAAACCATTTAATTTCAACTGAATATTTTTCTTTTTCCCCAACAGTAACTGAAATTGGTAACTTTACTATTACTGCATCAAGTATTAGTAGAATCATCATAGAGAGGAATATTTCAAAAATGAAAATTGGTTGCTGAGGGTATCGAATAATCATATTAAAAAGGTAATAACTTGCGAGAATTAGTATTAAGAGACTAATGAAGACTGGAAATATTCGAGTCTTGACCGTTTGGTCATCAACTTTAATAGATTTTCTACCCCATATTCTTGAATAAATAAATTCTATTTTATGTCTTTCTTCTTTCCCAATATCAAATTTAAACTTCATTTTTCTCACAAATTTCGACATAATAAGTAGAAATCTCACACTACGCCAAGTAATCAATAATTGTATAAGTATAAAAACCTGATAGATACCAGTGATCTATGTATTTTTATGCATTTCTTTCTCGATGTGTTCCATTCCGACTGAAAACGGAATTATAACCCTCTACCGAAGGGAGAACCCTTTCTAAGAAATTTTTCGACGCATTAAAAACGGGAGAGTTGATTTTTTATTCTTCAGGAAGGAAACATCGAGAAAATTGATTGTAGAGAAGATATCAAAGATTTAATTAAGCCTTCCTTCAATTCAGTATCAAGTAAATAAAGACATCTTACTAGATGGATTAATCTTCTAATTGCATCCTTCATAAATTCAGAACGAGAGGAATATAACCCCTCTGCTACAATGGAATCTATTTCCTTAACTAAACTCATTGGGACTCCAACATTCATGTATTCTTTCATGGAACTCATCGAAAACGCACTCTTTTTGTCCAATTATTAGAGTAGAAACGTAAAAAATAGTAGGAGTTTAAATAGTATTTATCTTTCTGATTGCCGTTTAAAAAAGCCCTCTACCTCTGAATATGTTTTCACTAATCCACAAGGAGGAAAACTGAATAACAGAAACATTAATACCAGAATACGAACCCTTTCTAAGAAACTGAAATTTCGCATTCATCCTCATAAGTTCAGGGTTACTTATGCAACTCATTTATATAGAGAAATTGTTTCTGTTGTTATTATTTCCCTATTATTAGGTCACGAATCCATTGAAACCACCATGAGGTATATTTCTGTTTCTGAAAGTGAGAAAAGGGAAGCTCAACAAAAAGCTACCTACTTAGGCAAATTATCAGACGAAACTCAGAAATTAGAACGCTTAAACCGAGAAAAAGAGGACCTAATAGCTTAAATTAATGAATTAATCAGAAAAAATGAATTACTCCTGGAAAGAGTAATGAGGTTAAGAACTTGAAGTTTTTCCTGTGTTATTCTTTCTACTATAAAAGGAGTCAAAGATATTACCCCGATGTTAGCAACTTATTTTTTTGATTTCATTACCAACTATTAGTAGTCAAACCACACTCTCATACCGAAGGAACAAGAACTGTAAGAATTTTTAGTAGTAATTGGATGATTAAGAACTGACAATCAAGAAGACGATTTTTATGGAAACCTCCTACCTTCAAATTCTTCATTTTTTGGGTGAATCAGGATATTATGCACGAACAGAGGCTGAAAGAGCTCTCCTACAAGGATTGGCTGATAAAGGATATGTTCGGATAAAACGAGGAACCAAGAATATTTTTCAGATTACCTCTGATGGAGAAAGTAATCTCTATCGTGAATTGAATCCTAATGAAGCCATAGATGATCAAGAATTCCTAAAATACTTGAAAAAAGCCTACAATGAGCTTGCAAATCCAATGAAACCTTTAGTAAAAATTCCTGATGTTCGTAGAAAATTAAGTGATAAAAGAATTCCTGATTCCTTATTTAATCAAAGAGTACTTGATTTACATGACAAAGGAGTCATCACATTACAAACTGCTCTATCCAAGTCGCACGCTGTCCATGGTGGTATTGATTCAAACTCTGGTACAGGTGTGTTTTACTTCATGATGTTTGAGGCGTAATTAATTATGACTCACGTGGCTTCGTTAGTTATAGAAAACCCATTCCACAATTTTACCGCTCGATCAGACACCCCAGAATTTTTCAATCTTAACCGCCCCAACAAAGAGGCTCTGAAACGTGTAATGCGATTTCTAGAGATTATCCGAAAAAAGAAAAGGAAATCAGTACTCTTACCTATAATTGCTGAAGCAGGATACGGTAAAACACATTTTTACTGGGTATTGCGGGAAACAATCAAAGATGCATATGTCGTATATATTCCTGTTCATACT
>JBHLPQ010000062.1:0-18374 GCA_048939265.1 Promethearchaeota archaeon | reverse complement strand
TTGATGTAAAACTTCTACCTATTAATCTATTAAGGATCCATTTGGTCCAGCTACAACTGCAGTTCCTAGTGAAGATGCTGCAATGTAAAGCAATATCAGGAATAACCATGGGATTAGTTTTAACAACATTAATTCAACATCAATTCTTTTTTCACGATTTCTAACTTGTCTCATTGTTTTTTACACACCTTATCTTTTTATTCGGTTTCTTTTTCTATTTTTTTGGATTTTGAGCAAACAGCTTTTGTGAATGCTCATTCGAAGAATTTGTCTAGACACATTTATAAATGATACTACCCTTCTTTTCGGCATCAAATGCCTCTCCCCCAACAAAATTCCTTAATTCTGGATAATTTCCGACAAAAACCGGAAGAATATGAAATAGAGGAATTTGTACTTGATTTTCTGAACATTTGGATGTACATCCATGAAAAAGCAGAAAATCATTCACTAGAAGATACTTTAGTTTTGTCAAAGCGAATACTGAAGTCTCATGTCATGCCTTTTTATGAAAAGTTCAAGATAGATGGGAGTCTTGAATTAAACGAGAGCTGGCTTAAATCTTATGCTTCTATTGTTTTAAAGTGGAAAAAGAGGGCGGGTTATCTATTTCCTTTAAAATTAGTTACCTATGAGATATGTTATCACAATAAAAAGCTTTTTGAATTTTTCCTGCAGAAATTATTAACAAAGGAGATTAAAGGAGAGAAGGAAGCTTTATTTGAGTTTATCTTTCCAGTTTTAACAAATTTTACTGTTCCACTTGATAATCTTTATATCTCGTTTTTAAAAGCGTTTCAAAGCCTAGAAAGGCATAATAGAACATATTATAGGGATCCGACTCAACACGATTTTGCAAACCTCCTAGAAGTCTCACAAAGAACAGTTTTACGACGTATTAACGTGATTCGTCTATTACAGATGGTAAATGCATCTCATTTCTTAGATATGGGACAACTTGGGTATGAAACAACTTTATACGTGCATTCTAATACTTTCCCAGAAAAGTATGAGAAATATTTACTTCTCTCAACTAACTTAACTGTTGGAAACTTTAGCATAGTTCAGATCCCCTTTAAGAAATCAAAAGAACTTCTATCACTGCAAACCGATTTAGATTCATTAACTTCTCAATCGATGACGACGAGGGTTTCTTCGTGGAATTTAACAGGTCTGTCTCCAGGTGAAGTCACATGGAGGAGTCCCCCATCTTTTCTCCATGGTGAAGCTAATATTCCTTTGATATCCCCTAGTCCTGATATTGAATTTTCTCTTAAACCATCATTTGATCTTTTCCGACCACTTACCCCTGCGGACATAAAAATCCTTGATTTTTTAACCATTAAGGGAAGTTTTACAAGCATTAAACAACTAAGTGAAGTAATTCAAGTATCAGCTCCTGAGGTTTCAAAACGACTCCAGGAGTATGGAGAAGAAAGCTTATTAATAAAAGCGAATCAATATTATAATATTGGCTTGGATTTGACGCTTTTCATATTTATTTCTGATGAGGATCAATCAATTCCATGGATTCAACACTTCCTCAGTTTTCCAAAATGTGATATTTATTGCCAAAATGAAGAATCGCCTCATTACTATTTTGGCTTTTTAAAAATGCCCAATTATTGGATAAAAGCTTTTGCTCGAAAAATTGACTTAATTAAAAGAGATTATGGCGTTAAAATATATTATAAAATTGCTAGCTCTGTTGATTATGCGAAGTGGGGTATTGAGTTAAACGAAACATACTCTTAAAATCATTAAAACTATCTAAAAGAGAATAAAACAATCCAAACAAAATAAATCATAATAAATTCCCTTTTAAGGCCTTCGTTTGAATTTTCGTGATAAATTTTCTCTCTGAACCAGAAAATACCATCTAGGATATTACAGTGAGATTCTCTAGGTAATACGATCCCTTATAATGGCTATAAAATGGTTTGAAGATTTTCTTGAATCCTCGCTATCTTTGATATTGGCTTTAGCCTTTTAAAAAAGAGTATTTTTCTGTATATTTTTTAAAAAATCTGTATCCTCCTCCTTGCTGGAGGATGCGGAGGGTGTTTTCAGCATTAATAATCCTGGAACTTCCGACCAGTGAAAATCCTAACTGAAATGCTACCTCTGGTAGAACTTGTGCGGAAGGGCCAACAAGGACTTTGTATCCAGAAACCTGAGAAAGGAGTTTAATAATCTCATCAAGAGAATCAAAAACCAAAGCAGACCCAGATATTAAAATGTGGTCAACATCTCCTAAATCTGAGACCTTGGAAGCAGGAGTGATATTTTTTACATGTGAGACTGGATTATATTCATCAAGGATTCTCAAAGTGACATTCTTCTTACTCAAATAACTTGTGATAGGGTGAATATTGCCAACCATACCAACCAAACTGTCTGATGTTAGGTCTAAGAGCTCACCAACATCCTGATCTGTTGCAGTAGTATAATCTATATGAGCTTGAGACAAAGAATTTAGTGCTGCGAGCCCAATTGTTCGTAATATTGCGTATTTAGAGGAACAAAAGCCAATTAATTCTTCTAAAGACTTTTCTGAGAGGAATCCTTTTTGGAGTAGTTCATGATAAGCATTCAGGTCGGCTCTTCGATCTGTTAACGTATAAGATACACCTACTGTGCCATTTTCTAGTTGAATGCCTGAATAAAGGAGTCCGATAACAACATTTTTGATAGGTATATTTATCAGAGGTTGAATTAATTCAATCGTCCGTTGGGCGATCTCTGCAAGCCTTGATGACATTAATTTTCTCCTAAAAAGGCCGATTTCATCATCTCTTCAAGAAATTATCTGATAGAATTTAGTGCTCCTAGATGGGATCTCTCTTAATTGAGTCAATATTGTAACCTCATTGTGATTGCTCGAAGACCATAACTTCTTAATTACTAAGATAATCAACCGTTACCTGCCTCAATATTTAAGCCCAATCATTTGCATACTGAAAGAACTTTGAGGTGTGCTTTAATGGATTATTGAAGGAAGTTTAAATGCAATCGAACCTACAACAACTCGAGCAAGAAATCAAATCACATATGAAAAAGGTTAAACGAAAGATAGTAGTTCTCTCCGGAAAAGGGGGTGTTGGAAAGTCAACTGTCGCCGCTAATTTAGCGTTGGCTTTTGCAGAGAAATTTCCTGAACAAGTCGGAATCGCTGATTTAGACTTTTCAGGCCCCAACATTCCAAAAATTCTTGGTGTGGAGGGGAAGCGGATGGAAGCCCCTAAAGATGACAAATTTGATCCTATACAAGGGCCACAAGGCCTCAAGATCGTTTCAATGGCGTTCTTCTTAGATTCTCCATCAACTCCAGTTATATGGCGTGGTCCTTTGAAAATCAAAGCCTTGAGACAATTTCTTACTGATTTCTCTTGGGGTGACTTAGAGATGTTAATCTTTGATATGCCTCCTGGAACAGGGGATGAAGCGATTTCAATCATGCAGATGATCCCCGATATGGATGGAGTAGTCATTGTAACTACCCCTCAACAAATAAGTCTTCTTGATACTGGGAAATCACTAATCATGTCTCGAAAGATGGATCGTCCTGTCATTGGTGTGGTTGAAAACATGTCAGCATTCATTTGTCCTAAATGTGGGTCCAAACATTCCCTCTTTGGAGAAGGGGGTGGTCTACAAATGGCTGAAGAGTTTGGTACAGAGTTACTAGGACAAATTCCACTTGATCCTCAAATTAGAGTTGACGAAGATATTGGTCTTTCTCAAGCTTTTGACTATTTCAAACCCCTGGCTGAAAAAATCTTAGAAAAGATCGATGCAGTCAAGAAATAGATCCTTTCTTGACTCTCTAAATAAATCAGAATTCTCTTTCTAAGGTTTCCAACAAGTCTAACGCCATAAAAACGCCCAACTCCCCTTTAAGGTCTTCTTCACTCGTCCACTGACGGGCTAAGTTGCGGATTTCTTCAATGATATTGCGAGTCTGCATACGCTTCAGCCCTATGTCCATTAATACTGATTGTCCAATTTCTAGGACCCTCTGGACATCCTTGTTGAAATTTACTATCAAAGTTCGCCTGTCTGCTTTACCATCCGCTGTTTCGGAATAATTCAGCATTATTTCTGATGTATTCATACTGTTAGACTCATCAATGCAACTAAGGTCGCGGATGATCCCCTTTAATCCCCTGATCACCTTCACAGGTTCTTGGCCCACTTCTTTTGGAATGTGTTGATCTACTTTTTCTCTTCCCAGTAAATCGGTGACTAATTGTTGAAGCATTCCCAGATTATCAAACCCAGTACCAATCAACTCACCCGTTGAGATCCCTGCTTTCTCCTCTAGGTTTTGGATTCTGTTAACAAAGCCTGAGGTGCTTGTTTTTACGTTTTCAACTTGATCAAGATAGTTTGCGATATTAGTCCTTATTTCTTCTAGATCAATCCCCACCTTTGTCACATTTGTAATCGTTTCCTCGAACTTACTCTCGACCTTGGTCATGTGTGCATTCAGTCCATCAACCTTTGACTCAAATTCGTTAATAGATTTTCTTAATGAGTCGTCCATTAATTGGTAAAATTTCTCTTCTGTTGTTGTTTTATACTCATTGAATCCTGCTTCTAATTTTTGGAGATTAGCACTATTCACTTCCTGATTATTCTTTAAAGTACTGAAATTTGCTTGAATATCTGATATTTTCGACTCCTGCTGAGATAGAGATGCATTAGATTCTTGGTAAGTTTGATTCAACTTCGTAATACTTTCTTCCAAAGCTGAAATTTTTGATAACTCTTGATCAACAGTTGAGAGTTTAGATTGTATAGTAGTAATCGTTTCGTTCAAAGGTGTGAGGATAGTTTCCTGTTTTGTCGTTTGTTCATTCAGGGATTGTTGTAATTGTGTTAGTGATTGTTTAAGCTCTTGAATCTCGTTTGAAAGGGGCCCTAGTTCCTGAATTCCTGTTTTCAAACTACTTATAACCTCCTCCGTTTCCTTAAATTTAGAACTAAATTCTTCAAAAGCTTCAATAGTCGAATCTAGATTACTTAATTTTTGATTAACATAAAGAACTTCCCTTTTCATGGTCCTAATATTATTAAAAACCATCTCTAGAGAAGCTTTGATTTCTGATAAGCTTTCTCCTGTTTCTTCACTCAAACTAAAACCTCCAAGCTCTATAACTAAGAATTCATATCTATTTTACTTTCTAGGTTCAGATTGGATATAAAAACGTTCCACTATTAAATACAAACACAAGAATGGAGAATGGATGCTAACAAAAACCGTGTTTCCTTATAAGTTTTCATAAAATATCGAACATAATTCTTTTATTTAAGTGTAGAGTAGTGGTTTTACTCGACAAATTTTCTGTAGGTGTTATGTAATGACTCAACCACATATGGTTTCTGCTAATCGCTCCCAAAAACTAGCCTATTCCTTCGCTACTTTTGGGAATGCTCTATTGGGGGCAGTTATTACTGTTTTCACGTTCTTCTTCTACAAGAATGTGGTTTATACAGATTTAATCGCCACAAATGAATTCATAATTCTCTCCTTACTCGGAACTGCTTTAGCTATCGGATGGTGGGTTCAAGCGATCATGAATCCTGTCGCTGGCTGGCTCTCTGATAAAATGGTTTCAACCCGTTTTGGACGACGGAAGCCCTGGTTAATACTAGGTTCACCAATCATGGCTCTGAGTTTTATTGCGATTTTTTTAATCCCCTCTCCAGCAACAGATATTTATTTTCCAATTATTTGGTTAACCATATTCATTAGTATTTTCAATGGGGCTTACGGCGCTACTGTGTGCGTCTATCTATCAATTATCCCCGAAATCTGTCCTACTCCAGAAGAACGAACAAGTATTTCCACTTATCGACAAGGGTTCTATCTGGTTGGGTACATCCTTGGAGCGCTAGTAGGAGCCTTATTGGTAATAGAAGAGTTAATATTAATCATAGTTGTTGTATTATCACTTTTCATGCTTTTTGGTTTTTATGTTGCAGCCTTTGGTATTGGATCAGCTGAAGAAGCTACAAAAGTGCCTACATTTGGTATCATTGAAGCACTACGAGTAACTTTTCAAAATAAACCGTTTTTACCATATTTGGGGTATACAATTTTTGCGACTGCGTTTCAATCAATGTTAATAGGTATGTTACCTGACTTTGGATTACACATCATATTTGAAGGCGACACAGATCAGGTTATTTCTTCTTTCATTCCTGGTGCTTTTGTGATTACTGGGATACTTGCTATTTACCCCGCGATGTTGTGGATAAATCGAGTAGGAAAAAAGAAAGCAGCCACGGGTGGTATGCTGGCAGCGATCATAATCACATCGTTCTTGGCTACAGTAGGACTGATACCTGGCTTTGAACTTCCTCACACTCTAGCCATTGTCCTCATCTTGGGTATTCCTGCCGCTCCACTTCTAATCCTTCCTGATTCAATCATTTCTGATATTACTGATTACGATGAAATGGTGACGGGAAACCGACGGGAGGCAATGCATTTTGCAGCCCAAGGGCTATTGACGCGGTTTGCTGGAGGACTTGCAGTTCAGTTTATGGGTATCACGTTAGGCCTCTTTGGTGCGACCTATAATGCTTCAGAACCCTTCAATGGCACATTAGGCTTGTTAATCATTGGTCCAATATGCTCACTAATCCTTCTCATTGGTCTTCTTATCTTCCAAAGGTATCCAGAAGAAGAAGTGTTGGAAGCATCAGCCAAAAAAGCATTTTAGGGGTTCTTTTTTTCTCCCCTTTCCTTTTTCAATAGGGATTCCAGTCTTTGATCTTTGGGTATTTCTCTTTCTCACCATATTCGTAACTGTCATACACTTTCCCCCAATCAGTCTCTCGGAACTTCTTTATTTTTCTTTTTCCAATGAATCTATACCAGAACCAATCATGATAGATACTCGATCCTGCAATCAGCAGTTTGAAGAGTGGGGTGTGAAAGAAAAGCCAATGAAAGGGTTTAAGCGGACGATAACGGTAGGTAGTATTTCGTAACCGTTGATCCCACTTCACAACAAGACTTCTTTTTACTGTGAAATTAAGATTCATTTCTCGTACTTCTTTTGGGTCCATACCTATAATATCAATCTGATCTACATCTCCAGTACCGAGGCCTTGGTCATGTGCCATCCTGATATATTCAATACTTAGTGGATCAAATCCCATTATCTTAGCAGATAACGCATCAATAGCAACTTGGTCTTCACTTGCTAAGAGGATGTTGGTATAAACTGGTTCCATAACCCGCGGTCCAGCTCCGTCACCTGCCACTGTCCCATCCATCACTGCTAATAATCCTGGGTGGATTTCCTTTTGGATTGCTAATAGGTCTACTAGAATGCCATCGATCATTCGATGAGAATGGTGTCGGTATTTGGGAATCAGCCCTCCAAAAGCATTCTTTATCGCTCCAGTCGTCGTAGTATGACCATGAGTCTTTAAGGTGGGGAGATGGACGATATTGCTGTTTTGAAAGACTTCTGGAATGATAATATTGTCTTTAAATAATTCTCTCATCCAAGGTGTATCACTCTTTGGATCATACTTGATCCACTTTTCATCTGTCAAAGGGCGATATTGTGTTCCATACTTTTTGAAGAGTGGAAGCCATTTGTTACCATAAGCTCCTTTATAGGGATGTGTTACGACGGTCTGATTTTCTGTTGGGATAATTTTTCCTGATTCATATCCATCCTCTATCAATTTCTTTAATACTCCATCCAATTGGTAAACAGGGGTGGAACAAGCAGGATAAAAGAGAGACCAAGATAAATTGATCTTGACAATAGTATCTAGCTCTTTTTTAATAAAAGATTGATAATCAATGAGCTCTAAGAGTTTTCCATAGTCATCAATGACTGTTTGTGGTTGTGTCTGTATAATTGCAACCTTTGACATTACGGATCACGGTTTTTTTAGCGATTAAAAGACAATGAGGTTTCATACGGCTTGCTAGAAATAAGTTTTGATGTTAAGTTAGGAACTACTCAATTTGTTAGCTAAATTATTTTTAGATTGTTTCCGAAACCTTCATTTTATTTTTAACCACAACAAACAGACATGCAGAGATAGAAATTCCTATAATTGTGAATCCTGGTGTACTTGCATGATTCGATGATTGACTGAAGTGTATTTCAAAAATATGGATTATTCCTTCCAAATCTACCAGATGAAGTTTGGTTCCATCAAAATGTACAATTTAGAAATTAACAGAAATGCTTAATGTAGGTTTTAAGCAAATCAGTTTCTATTTCGCAATTACCTTTAAGTCTGTTTAAGAGTGCAGAGTAGCCAATCTCCCCTGATAATTTCTTCAGGTCGAGCTGTTGTAAGATTTGCTTAGTAATTGGTCTTTTTGCATCCCAATAAATGAAGGAATGATAAAATTCGTGCGTAATAGGATGATCCAATAAGGAGAGTAGGATGACTCCTTCTTCTTGAGACTCTACTGGAATGAAGTAACATGTATCATCTAATACGACTGGTTTATTCTCATATGGCTTGATTAATCTGAATTTCAACTCTTTGTAAAATCCAGAAATTGCTACCTTCCAGGAAGAAAAAGTATAGCTTCCTACACCAAATATTGAGAATTTTGGGCGGTTCTGATATATGCTACTTGCTCGATTTAACAGCAGTTGGGCGTATTTTTCCAAATATTTCCAGGTTAAAGGAGCAGTTTCTTGGATAGGAGAGGTATCTTCTCCTATAAACTTCTGTGTTACAATCATCCAGCGATTAATATCGTTGATCCGATTATTTGCTAGATCTGAGCTCTTAAGCATCGGATAGAGATAACGGTCTTCAATGGTGACAAGTTCTTCAAATCCATTAAGGAACCCACTCTCCTGCTTTCTTAGCTCCATTACTCTTGAACAATCATGTTTAATGCCTGAACGCCAAATATACTTACTTTTTCCTATTAGATGTCTCCATTTTTTATATACTGGTATATTTGCTACTAATCTCTCATCAATATACCCAATTTCTTGAATTGGAGTGGTGGAACCAAAATTCTCATAAATTTGGCAGCGATAATTATGTTGTCTAGGTTCTAAGTTACAAACGAATAAGCATGCATCTACTGAGGCCCCAAAATGCTCTTTTGCGTTAACAAGAATTATTTTTGAAGAAGAAACTGATATTTTTTGTTTTTTTATGAACGTCAACGCCTTCTGGGCAACTGTTACTTTGCAAAGCATTGCGAGAGTACTTAAATGTCCGTTCATTCCTTTCAAAAGCTCAATAATCATCCATTCGGAGATATCAAAATTACTTTTTCCAGTTTTTGAATCTAAACCTTTGAAACCATGAATATTACTTTTTCTGGGGATATTTGATCCCCCTAAGGTACTTATCTCTGCTGATGTAATCCATGGTGGATTACCAATGATTAAGACTGGATCAGTAAGTTCTTCGATCTTCTTTTGCCAATCTATATCAAAAAAATTCCCTTGGTGAAGTTTAACATCTTCTGTTTTATTTATTTGAGATAATTTTTTGGAAATTAAGTCTAAGTATTTGGGGTTAATGTCTATTCCAATAATTTCTGCTTTTGAGAATGTTTCTAAGCATGCGAAAATGAATGAACCTCTACCGCATGTTGGTTCGATGATAGAATTAGGAGAAATGTCCAACTGTTTCAAATGCTGAGTTATTTTTCGTGTTAACTCATTTGGAGTCTGAAAATCTCCGAACTCTTTGTTTTTTTCTTTTGACACTTCTATCATCTGAAAAGGGTTACAATATACAAATAGAAATTCGAAAAAAATTCTACTAAGATTCCTACTATCCTATGTTATTCAATATCCCATCTACTATTTTATTTTTGTTTTCGTTAATCATACTAAAGATCGCATTATTTTTAATAAAAACTTCTTTTTGAGCCTAATATGACCATTATTTCATAATATTGTTAAAGCAAAGAGAGTACTGATTCTTATGACAGATAAGGAAAAGAATGATATAAAGATTCAATTAAAAAGAGAAAAGAAACCAAAAATTCCCAAGGAAGAATTAGTAGAATCCAAACATTCAGCTATAATAAACGGAAAATCGATCAATTATACTGTAAATGTTGGAACAATGCTCATCAAAGAGGAAGAAGAAGAAAAAGAACCGCAAGCGAAAGCATCGATATTCTACATTGCTTATATACGTGATGAGATTGAAAATAAAGAATTAAGACCGATCACATTTTCATTTAATGGAGGCCCTGGTTCTTCTTCAGTTTGGCTGCATTTAGGAGTTTTAGGTCCACGGAGAGTGATTGCTGAAGAGAGTGAGAACCCCGTCCCCCCTCCTTATCGGTTGGTGAATAATGAATACTCTCTGTTGGATATTACAGATCTAGTTTTCATTGATCCAGTCAGTACTGGGTATTCACGAGCTGTTCCTGGTGAGAAAGATACCCAATTTCACGAGTTTAAAAAAGACATCAAAACCGTTGGGGAATTTATTCGGTTATTCACCTCTCGTATAAAACGGTGGAATTCTCCCAAGTTCTTAATTGGTGAGAGTTATGGAACTACTCGAGCTGCAGGGTTAGCTGGGTATTTACATAAAGATCTCGGGATGTTTTTGAATGGAATTATGCTAATTTCTTGTATATTAAACTTTCAAACAGGGAGATTTAATCCTGGAAATGATCTTCCTAATATCTTATTCCTTCCAACCTATTCCGCCACTGCGTGGTATCATAAAAAACTTTCAGAGGATTTACAAGCAGATCTTCATCAAACACTTAACGAAGTGACTAATTTTGCAATGAATGAATATACTCTGGCTTTAATGAAAGGGGATCAGATAACTCCAGAAGAAGAAGCTCTAATAATCACTAAATTAGCAAGATACACTGGTCTATCTGAGAAATATGTTAAAGGTGCCAATCTTCGGATTAACATCTACCGTTTTGTGAAAGAATTGTTAAGAGAAGAACATCGAACAGTAGGTAGGTTGGATAGTCGGTTTATAGGAATTGATCGTGATGATACTGGAGCAGAGGTTGAATTTGATCCAAGTTACGCCGTTATCCAAGGGTCATATACTGCGACATTAAACGATTATGTTCGTCGTGACCTCAACTTCGCAAGTGATCTTCCTTATGAGATTCTAGCCCCTATTTATGAGACATGGAAATACGAAGATTATCATAATCAATATTTGAACGTGGGAGAAACCTTGAGACAAGCGATGACTATGAATCCATTTATGAAAGTCTTTGTTGGAAACGGGTATTATGACTTAGCAACTCCCTTTTTAGCTACAGAATATACCTTCAGTCACCTAGAATTGGACTCTACCTTACGAAAGAATATTTCAATGGGATTTTATGAAGCAGGACACATGATGTATTTACATCCGCCGTCATTAGCTAAGCTCAGAGACGATCTAGTCACTTTCATCCAATCTGCTCTTCCCTCTGCAGAAGTTCATGAATAATTTATTTTGAATTTAAAGTGTGATGAGAATTATGGTTAATCTAACGCCTAATGAAATCGGAACAAAACTAAAACAAGCAGGTAGATTGAGCTCACAACCTTTATGCATTTATGGAACTGATACTCTCCCAGCGGAGGTTATTTCGTCAACAGAGATCAATAGATGTATAGCAAGAGTCCTATTCACATTGGCAACAGATTCGACTTATTCAGGTATCTATATCAACCTGGACAATAAAAAGGTGTGTTGTCCAGGGGGACAAGCTTGGTTAGGATTTCAACCATTTCAGCCTTATTTGAAATATTTTTTATCGTCTGGTTCTCCCGATTTCAGGAATGGCAGTGCAGAGTATCTGATTTCTGATCCTGATCTTGTAGAAAGAAGATTGAAGTCAATAGGAAAGATCACTCCTCTAGCTGAATTCATTATAATAGAAAGGAGTGACCAAATATCTAGAAAAAATGCTGAAATAAAGGCTTTCTTATGTTTCGGAGAGGCTGAGCAAATTAGAAATCTCTGTTCACTAGTATACTTTCATTCAGAAAGTTCTAGCTGGATCCAAATTCCCTGGGGTCCTTCCTGCGCTTCATTCATAACTTATCCCACCGGAATGATTAAATTAAACCACCAAGAAAGTGTAATTCTTGGTCCTACGGATCCCACTGGTAATTTTTGGGTCCCTCAAAATTTTTTGTCCATGGGGATTCCTTTTAAGATTGCTAAGCAAATGGCAGAAGATGTGGATTCGTCCTTTATTGATCAAAGACCAACAGTTGCGTATCCCGTAAGAAAATAATAAGGTTGAATTATAATGAGTATCATACTAGATTCTCTATCAATACTATTTAATTTTAGGAAATTAAAGAGGGGAGATCCTACATTATGGGAAAGGAGTATAAGAAAATTTGAAAAAAGTGATAGAAAAAATACACCTAGAAATAATATCATCCTATTTATTGGAAGTTCTAGCATCGTCTATTGGAAAAATTTGGAGGAAGATATGAATCCTCTCGCTGTTCTGAATAGGGGATTCGGTGGTTCACAAATTCCTGATGTAACACACTACGTGGATCGTATTGTTGTACCTTATGAACCAAAAGCTATTGTTTTTTACGCAGGAGAGAATGATATAACTGGTCTCCTAGTTTCAAAGAAAAAAACAGCAGAAGAGGTTGCTACTTCCTTTAGACAATTCTGTGATAAGGTCTTTACCACCTATAAATCTATCCCAATTTATTTTATTTCTATTAAACCTCCAAAAAGAAGAAAGAAGTTCTGGCCAGAAATGGAGAAAGCTAATAATCTTATTGAAAACTTTTGTTCACTAAATGAAAATTTACACTATATAAACATAGTAGACCCAATGTTAGCCAGTAATGGAACTGTAAATCCTGATTTGTTTAAATGGGATGGAATTCATCTAAATAAAAAGGGGTATGAGATTTGGAAGGCTGTCATAAAACCTATACTCATACATGATTTTCTCATCCATGAATAATTATAATTTTCAAGAATGTGTTAACTATGCATCAAATCCCAGAAGTCAATTTTCAGGAGGGCCCCTACGCAAAATATCTTTGAGGTTCAAGCCTTTTTTCTTGAGTAGGAAGAAACCACCCCCAGTAAGAGCAGCCAAGGTCGCTACAATTCCACCCACAACAATTGCGGGCCCTAAATCCGATGATTTAGTTTGTGTTGTAAAGACATAGGTTTCTGTCGTCCAGTGTCCTGCGTTATCCTTCGCATAGACTATGAGGACGTGCTGACCAGCTTCTGTGGGAAGGGTGACATTGTAGGGCACAGTGAGGGTCTGATTGGTGCTGTTATCCCAGTTGTAAAGTACGGTCTCGAGATGACTATCAGTCACCGTCAAATTGATAGTTGTCCCTGAAGGATGGCTCGTAGCGTTCATAGGGGACACTAAAGTAATGGTAGGTGTTGTATCATCAGTTGTGAAGGTAAACACGGCCGAGGCCCAGTTACCTGCACTGTCGTTAGCATATACCCGCAAGATATGTGGGCCATCACCTGACGGAAGCACCGTGGTGTAAAGCCCATTCAGGCTCGTGTTACTCGTTCCATCCCAGTTATAAAGTACGGTCTCGAGATGACTATCAGTCACCGTCAAATCGACAGTTGTCCCTGAAGGATGGCTCGTATCATTAATTAGGGAGTCTAAAGTAATGGTAGGTGTTGTATCATCAGTTGTAAAAGCAAACACTGCCGAGGCCCAGTTACCTGCACTGTCATTAGCATATACCTGTAAGATATGTGGGCCCTCACCTGACGGAAGCACCATGGTGTAAAGCCCATTCAGGCTCGTGTTACTCGTTCCATCCCAGTTATAAAGTACGGTCTCGAGATGACTATCAATTACCGTCAAATCAATGCGTGTCCCTGAAGGATGGCTCGTATCATTAATTAGGGAGTCTAAAGTAATGGTAGGTGTTGTATCATCAGTTGTAAAAGCAAACACTGCCGAGGCCCAGTTACCTGCACTGTCATTAGCATATACCTGTAAGATATGTGGGCCCTCACCTGACGGAAGCACCATGGTGTAAAGCCCATTCAGGCTCGTGTTACTCGTTCCATCCCAGTTATAAAGTACGGTCTCGAGATGACTATCAATTACCGTCAAATCAATGCGTGTCCCTGAAGGATGGCTCGTATCATTAATTAGGGAGTCTAAAGTAATGGTAGGTGTTGTATCATCAGTTGTGAAGATGAACATCGCTGAGGCCCAATGACTTGCACTATCATTGGCGTAGACATACAGAATGTGTTGTGTTTCACCTATAGGTAAAAATGTTTCATACTTACCACTCCAAGTTTGATTAGTGGTTTCATCCCAATTATAGAGGACGGTATCGAGAAAACCATCATTCACGAATATCTCGATGGGTTTTCCTGATGGATAGATTGTATCATTCGTAGGAGATGTCAACGAAATGGTAGGGTGGAAAGCATCAATCGTGAAAGTAACTGAAGCGTGGGCAATATTACCTAAAATATCACTGCCATATCCATGGAGAATATAGGTGCCATCAGCTCCCAGTGTTCGAGCCACACTTGTCGTCCAGGTCTGATTCTTGTTGTCTTTCCCCTCAATATAGTACCAGTATTGGATAACAAGTCTTCCAGACAATATTACGGTGATCGTCTCAGTTTCGTAATCCTGTGCGAGAGGCGTGAGAATAGACAGCGTTGGGAGCACTGGGGTCGTTAGGGGATAATGGTCTTTGTTATTTGCAGAACCCTCAAGGTTATAGGGGGTATCTACAATGCCATCTGTAGGATCATTGTCGGGACTCGTATGGTCATCCCAATAGTTGTAGTTGATATTATTATTTGAACCCTCATCGGAAGATTGATTAAATCCGCTGCCCACATTATTATCCACAAAATTATTCCAGTTCACAATGTTATCAGCAGTATCACCGAAGGAAAATCCATAATCCGAGTTATTATAGACAGTATTATATCTAATAGTATTATTGTTGGAGTTATCTAGCCCAATACCATAGGAAGAACAGTTATAGATCGTATTACCAAACAAAGTATTATTGTCAGAGTTATACAAGGCAATACCCCAATCACTATATATAATATTGCCAGATAGAGTATTATTTTTACAGTTGCCTTCCAAGCCAATACCAATCTCTCCCAAGGGAGCATAGATAGTATTGTCAGAGAGAGTATTATTATTACAGGATAAATATATGTCAATGCCAAAATAGGAGCAGTTATAGATCATATTACCAGAAAAAGTATTATTATTGCAGTCGTTTTCTATACGAAAACCGGAAAAGCAATCATAAATGGCATTGCTTACAATGGTATTATTGCTGGAGCTTTTCATAAAGATACCCAAATTGGTACAATTCAAGATAGTATTACCCGAAAGAATATTATAACGGGTCTCTAGGTAAATGCCAATGTCAGCACAGTTATAGATAGTATTGCTGGAAAGTGTATTATTATCGCATTCTTCATACAGGTATATGCCAGAATCGATATCATGAATTATGTTGGTTGAAAGAGTATTATTTTTGCATCCACCATCCAAATAAATACCATAACTGCAATCATGGATCGGATTGCTGGAAAGCGTATTATTAATACAGAAGTTATCCAAATGAATCCCCTCATTACAATAATAAACACTATTGTTCAAAACAGTATTATTGCTCGCTTGCCGCAAGTAAATACCTTGACTAGTGCAATCATGGATCGCATTGCCTGAAAGAGTATTATTGGAGGAATGCAGGTTAATACCACGAATGCAATGATGGATCATATTATCTGAAAGTGTATTATTATTGTTGGAGGAATACAGGACAATACCATCAGCACCACCAATGTTATAGATCGTATTGTTCGAAAGCGTATTATTATTGCATGAATCACTTAGATTAACACCAAGACCACAATCATGGACTGTATTGTTGGAAAACGTATTATTACTGGAGGAGTCTTCCAGGGTTATAGTAGCATCACAATCATGGATAGTATTACCAGAAAAATTATTATTGCTGGTTTTCCAGAGGAAAACGCCACTTGGAGTATCACAGATGATATTGCTCTCAATCGTGCCATGGGTGACGTTCTCCAAATAAATACCATCACTAGCAGTACCTGTGCCATTTAGATAACAGTTTATAATCTTGAAATAGACCATGGTATTTTTAATGTGGATTAAAGTTTCTGAAGAATGTGTAATGTTATAGTCAGCAATCAGGTACGGATGAGTTGTATTTCCATAACCAGGAAAGCTCTCAAATGCACTATCACTCAAAATTGCGATAGGTTCGTGGATCTCATAGGCTGTTATCCCGCGAATAGATGCGAGTGGTTGCGTTGGGGCTGTCTTATGACTATTAAATAATAAATCTTGAATCTCTTGATGATTTAGAACTGGAACTATTGTTAGCATTACCAGCAGTATGAGTATAATCAGTATTATTCTTTTTTTCATGATTTAAATCCCCTAATGTTCTCGATCATCCTTAAAAACTGAATGTAATTACAAGCGTTTCCATATGAAGGAATAACTATTAGCTCTAAGTCAAGTTTTAAGGATTTTTAACTTATGGCTCTTCTTTCTCTCTTTGGAATTTTTACGAAGAAGGGACATGTAGTCTATCTTTCTTATTGAAAACTTTTGCTCACTAAATGAAAACTTACACTATATAAACATAGTAGATCCAATGTTAAACAGTAATGGTACCGTAAATAATGATTTGTTCAAATGGGATGGAATTCATCTGAATAAAAAGGGGTATGAGATCTGGAAGGTGGTCATAAACCCCATACTCATAAAAGATTTCCCAATCCATGATTAATTATTTGTGAAAATGTCGTCAAATCACAGTTTGACGATGTTTTCATTCCGTTGATAAACCTATACCAATTTCAGGATAATGGGAATATCACATTCTTTGTTAATTAAAAGAAGATTTATTAGCGACATTGAAATCACTATTTGTGAAATTTATGAAAATATCTTTTAAACCAATGAAATGGCCCATTATTTGTTCTATAGGGATAATTGCAATTGTTCAATATTGTTTCTTTAGTTTTTTAGCTTTTCTCTTTTTTCCGTCCAGTTTTGATCCATTCAATGATTTCTTAAGTCAATTAGGAAATTATGACTTAATCCAAATGGAGCATTCTTTTCTTTTCTGGAATACTCACAATATTATTTTATTGGCAATTTTATCTTTTCTTTTCAATATAGAAATCAGATTATTTGTTGAAATTAATATTAATTTTAGGAAATTTAAATGGTATTTCTATTCTGGGAAGTGGAATATTTGCTGAATCAGTGAATTATCCATTTCACTTCTTCTTTAGTTTCTCTATTTTTTTACATTACTTCCATTATTAGGTATTACTAGTATCTTTTCATGGATTAAAACTGAATTACATAAGATTATAAGTCTATCAGGAATGATAGTTATTGTCATCGATTTACTCTTCGTTTTTTTAGTTATCATTGGTGGAGAATTATTTGATAATGCAGCAATTATGGAGTGGCTTTCATTAGCCAGCTACTTTTTATGGATGTTCTTACTTATCTTTTTTATTGTAAAAAATCATGAAGGTTAACAAACCTAAATAATAAAAGATTCTTGATGAACATTTCTTTTTCGTAAAGAAATACTAAATTTCTTCGATTAACATATTTAATTCGCTTAAATCAGTTATTACATAATCTGCCTTAGTCCCTTCTTCAGTAGAACCATATCCATAAGAGCAAAATACTAATATCAAATTATTCTCTTTTACAGCTTTAATATCTCCCCAACGATCACCAATAACTACTCCTTTAGAAATTAATAATTCATTTAAAATCTCATATTTTGAGTTATTCCCCAATTTTATTCCTTTTTATATAAAAAACTAGGCTTATCCAACGATAAATAACATTGGATGGGATAGGTAATCTCAACAACTCTAACGTCCCCTGAAAATACAAAAACAGCGTACAGACAGCAGACAGAGATGCACGATTTTAGATTAAATTCATTTTTAATTGAAATTGAGCAGGGAGGAAGATGAAGGGGACTGTAACTAACCATGTTAAAAAGAGCGCCCCGAGTGCAGGATTACGTTTATCTGAGAAGAAAAAGACAAAAATTCCAAAAACAAAAAAAGGAAGCATGAGAAGCAATAAATAATCATTGATAGCGCCTCCAATATTGCTAGGGAGAGTGTTACTGATAATGGAAGAAGTAAAAGATACTCACAAGAAGAAAATAATCATATACTAATTCTGTGTCTCAAGAGAACCAAATATCAAGAGTGATATCATTATCATTATAAAAAAAAGGAGAAAGGGTTATCCCACTAATATTCCTTCTTAAAGATGAATAATTTCCCAACACCTTCCTCAGGGCGCTCATTTATCTTTTTAAAACCGCATT
>JBHLPQ010000214.1:0-6125 GCA_048939265.1 Promethearchaeota archaeon | reverse complement strand
GTTAGTTAATCTAGAAAAACGAAAAAATCATCAACCACACGAACTTTCAGGAGGAGAGAAACAACGAATAGGTATTGCCCGAGCTTTAGCGAATGACCCAGAGGTTATACTAGCGGATGAACCCACAGGAGATCTAGATTCGGCCACAGGCCATGAAATAATGACCTTATTAAGATCCCTCAATCAAACACATAAAAAAACCATTGTTTGTGTAACACATGACGAAGAGATGTTAAAAGCGGGTATGCGCTTAATTAAAATGGAAGACGGGCACATTATCTCTGATTCCTACTTATGATAATCCGAGCTTTTCGATTATAACCGGAAAAAAATAGAACTCTCTTTGTTTGGGACTCACCCTTTTATTTCGATATCCATTTGAATAGGTACATTAGGACTCTATTAAAACTAGAATTCAGAGAATAAACCTAAAACTCTTTCATCTTTGGTGATTACTACTCTTGTACTTCTCAAAAATTGTATCATTAATTCTGTTACTACTGATTGCTACGACTACATGGTCCATGTTCATTCAACCATCAACGATTGAGCACGAAAATGTTCATAATGACATCCAAACTAATTCAAAACCTCCTATTCAATCTGAAATTAAGAATAAGGAGGTGTTCGATCAGGATCCTCCTTCCCCAATTCCTGAAACTGCCCAAAATCAAGAATATGAAGAATGGAGGATTTTTATTGTTCCTGATGTTTCATCTGATCCACTAGAGCATTATGAAATCAATGCAACCTTAAGGGCAATGGGACCCCATAACTTCATATATTCAGATTTATCAACAATTCCGAACACTACCTTCATAGCCATGAATCATACTTTTGAGACTGTTATTTACCCAGTTCTCTACGAATTTTATGGCTCTCCTCCTGATATAGATGAAAATGGGAAAATTATTATCCTAGTTTTTGATATTATTGATGGAATGGGAGATTATCAATATGTTGCTGGCTTTTTCTATCCTCTTAACCAATATCCAAAGTCTCAGTATTCAGATAGTAACGAGGCAGAAATTCTCTGTATTGATGGGAAAGAAGGGTTAGATCACTTAGAAGATGGTGATTTTGAAACCTTGGCTCATGAGTTCCAGCATATGATCCACTTTGGGCATGATGACGATGAGAATATCTGGCTTGATGAGGGGGCATCAATGTTTGCTGAATACCTTATTGGAAAAGATCCCTTTAGCACCTCTACTACATATAGATCCGCATTTAGCTCGCATCCCGATGTTTCATTGACGTATTGGGATTATAATGGAAATCTAGTATTGGCAAATTATGGGGCATCTTATGCATTTTTCCTTTATCTTGCGGAACATTATGGGGGTTCTCAAATTATCCAAAAAATTGTAACCCACCCCGATAATGGGATAGAGAGTGTGTTACAGGCTCTTAAAAATGAAGGTTATCTAGTGCAATTTAAGGAAGTTTTTCGTAATTGGACAATAGCCAATTTTCTTGATGATACTTCGTTTGCGAACGGATCATATGGATACTACAATATATCCCTTAGTATGTCTGTAGAGGATACATATTTTGCGTCTACTCTCCCCCGAACTGAGAATTCTGTTCCATACTGGGGTACTGATTACCTAAGGTTCACCTCACGGATGGGACAACCTTTTTTCTTAGAGTTTCAAGGTAAACTGAACACTAAGTTCCTGGTTACAGCCATTCTAACAAACAATACATCAACACCTCGCAACACAATAGTAATTCCCGTTGAAATCTCTCCTGATAACTTTGGAACCTTTTCGATAGAAGACCATGGTGTCTCTGCCGATGAAATCGTCTTGACAATTAGTTCGTACACCTCCATTGGCAGAAATGATTATAGTGATGACGATCCTGCCCCAGCACAAGACTATTGGTTTATGATCAATCCCATGGGGGTAGTAATTTCTCCAGGAATACTATCAATCTCACTTAATGGCCTCTCACTTCAACTTTTTGAGATAAATGTATCTGACCAAAATGGTTATTATTGGGAAGAAGCAGATGGGGCCACTTATACCATATTAACAGAATCAGGTGATTCCACTGGTATTAGTGGTAATCTGACTTTTAATTCTGATGTCAGCTTCTGGATGTCCGACTCTATTGATCTTTCAAGTTTAGCAGAGGATAACAATACATATCGAGTGAAGTATTGTTTTTTCAACTCTACCCATAGTGGATATGCGTTCTCAGAACTATTTACGGTCGAATTCTCTACTGTTTCCCAATCGTCCAGTGAAAACACACACTCCACAAATGGCATTCCGATCCCAGGGTTTTTGTTGGTAATGACTTTCATGGCTCTTGCTTTCCATCTAGGGAACCGACGAAATAAATGAATCCACTAGTCTCATTTACTTCGTAAAGACAAGAATGGATTGATGAACAATACTGGGAATGTACGAAAAGGGGTATCCAAATACATGCAAAGCTTTATCTGGCGCGTACCAGATTATTTCCTCTTCAAAAGAGTAGCCAATATCTAATAACACTTTAGCTAACATCGATGATAAGAATAAATATTTTCCTACCTTTCTAACTTTTCCTTTTGTCGTTTCCTTGATGGTTCGATACATATTACCAATGAAAACCACCAAGTATTTTCCATCAATGAGCTTAGGATAACAATGACTAAAAACCGTTTTTAGCAATTCAAGCCATTCGTCAATTGTAAGAATGGAGGCCTGGTTAAAATGATGGAGGGGGGAAGGTAATTTACCTCGAGATTCCTCACCAGCTCTAGAAAACCGTCCTCGAGTTTTTAAAAGCTTGTCCATTGCCCAATAGGGAACATCTGTCAGGATTAAATCAATTTCTCCATCTTGAATAGAATCTCTAATCAATTGACGCGAGTCTCCTATGAGAAATTCCTGAAGTTTAAGCCCATGATTCTGCGATACTTGTTGGTATATGGCCTTCCAACGGGCATTAATATCGATTCCTATGGCCTTTTTTCCAGCTAGACTTGCTCCCAATAGAGTTCCCCCAACTCCAGCGAAAGGATCTAATATGAAATCTTTCTGATTTTTAGAGTAGTTTTCAATAAGTAAGTGAGCCAATTCTGGGGGTTTCATCCCCCCGTGTTCACTTCGAAGTTTATGATCGAAGGAGGGTGGATAAGACTTGTGTATAATGTTAGTGTTACCTATAGGAACTTTTCTTTCAAAAAATAGCGATTCTAATCTAAGTTGATCTGTAAGAACTGATTCTTTGCGAAAGACTAAGAACCGTCTAGCCAACTCGTTGAAAGTGTCTAGTTTTTTTTGTGATTCATTTTCGAACCAAATTCTTTCAGCTTTTAAAATTAGTCCTATTTTTGGTAATTGATAACTTAGAATCCCTGAAAGGGCAAAATTCAAAGGTGGATAATCTTTTTCATGAGGCCCGTCTGGAATGGTAATGACAAAATACTTTAATTCTTTTAATTTGTCTTTCGTTTGCGAAAGAAGGCTAACAATTGATGTGATCCATCGTTGTAAAGTTTTTATAGGATTTTTTTGATATTGGCGTAGATTCATGCCAACACTTGTAGCCCCCGAAACGTTCCAAACTGGAATGTCAGTGAGAACGAAATCTACAGACTCAATTTCTGATAAGATTTCTGTAGGATCACCAGAGATCATTCCCTGATCAGGGATGTTTAAGGATTCTAGTAAGTGATAATATCCTCTTAAATGTGATGCATTCTGTTCTATGCCCACACATTTTCTTTTAGCAGTTGGAGAATTAGAATTTGCATAAAAACACCCTATTAATGTACTTCCGATTCCTGCAAAGGGATCCAAGACTGTTTCTCCAGGTTTTGAAAAAGTTTCAATCAGTTCTTCACTCAAATTGAAAGGAATAGGGTTATGATACCCACTCTCCTCATCATGCAGGTATATTCGGGGGTAAGCTTTTGGGATAACCGTTTTTGTGGAAAAGAGCCATTCCTTCCCAGTTAAATCATTGATCGTGTTACGCTTATCATACACTCCCCGATCATGACGGTTCACTTGATAGTCTTTCAAAGAATGTGAGGGCAAAGCGACAATCATCCATAATAAGAAAGTAGGCCCATGTTTTCATGGTCTGAAAAAGACATTTGAAATAAACCATAGCGCAATAGGACCACCAAAGAGTACCAACAATCCAATATAAGCTATCATCCGAATCTGTGCAACGCGTCGGTAACATGGTTTGCAATAAGTTTTTTGGATAAAATCCCGTTTTTGACCGATAAACTGTTGGAAAAAGTTTACCGACCAATCTTCAATTATACATTCTTCGCAAAAGAACTCATTACAGCGCTCACATTCTTTTGTTTCAAAACGATTGGGATGGTTAACACATGCTTGCCCTTTTTTTCGCTTCGTGCTTCTCTGTGTTGTCACGCTTTTTCAGCTCGTTTTTGACGCTGTAGTTGCTCTTGATATAGCTGTCTAACTGTTTCGATCGTGTCTATATCATCAATATCTTTGTCATTCCTAATTCTTTTTATTCTTGCGAAACGCAATGCCATACCTGACGGATATTTTGATGATTCCTGAATATTATCAAATTCGACTTCTGCTACTATTTTTGGTTGGACACGTATTCCATACGATTCTTTTGATACTTCCAATTCCTGTAGTTGCTCAGTTAACTGGATAAATTCATTGTCAGTCAACCCTTTGAAAGTTTTACCGATCATATGATAGTCATTTTCACCTTGTGCTGCTAAATGATAATTCGATAACCATCCAGTTCGTCTACCATGCCCCCATTCTGCTCCAATAATAGTTAAATCAAGAGTTGGCAAGGTAACTTTGAGTTTTAACCACCCCTTCCCTCGTTTTCCCGCTTGATATTCCGATAGAGGATCTTTTAACATTAAACCCTCGGACCCGTTCCGAATAGCCCTTTCAAGTTGATTTTGGATTTCTACTACATCCTCATATTCGTAATATTCCATTTTCATGATGTTTTTTATATCAGGAATCAAAAAATTTATCAATTCCTTCCGTTTTATCAAAGGAGTGTTTAAAAGAGATTCTTGCTGGTATAACAGAATATCAAAGACATAGTAATAACAAGGGGTAGATTCGACTGAAGCATGAATATCTCGCTTTCGTTGAATACGAGTTAATAAGTCTTGAAAGAAAACAGGTTTTCCATCAACAAGTGCGACAACTTCTCCATCAAGAATAGTGGGAGCTAAATCTTTTCTTAGATCATCGGAAAATGAGGTAATAATTTCTGGGAATGCATGAGTGACATCTTCAAGATTTCGTGAGTAAAGTCTACACTCATTCTCATCAATATGAAGTTGTGCACGAAAACCATCTATTTTAGGTTCACATATCAATGTTTTATTGCTACCCAGCGCATCTTCAATCGTTTCAGCTTTTGATGCCAACATGGAACGCAAAGGATGGAAAACTCGTGGCTTTAATGATAATAGATCTAAAGTGTGATTTTTAGCTACTACAGCGACTTCTCCGACATCACTAAGAACCATATATGCGTATCTTACGGAGCTACTTTGGCGGTCAAAGGCTTTGGTTATCGCATCTAACAACAATCCCCCCCTAAAACCTGTTCTTGTGTCAGAGGTGATAATTCGAGCAACATACTTTGCTTCCAAAGGTGAGCAGTGTCTTAGTAATTGTAATAATTGATTTTTCTTAGCTTTTAGCGACCCCTTTCCCTTATAGGAAGCTATTTTCCTTAAAGACTCATGGATCCCTTCAATTGTATTTTCATCACTCTCCATCTGTCCAAAATAGCTTCCTAACTGTTGGGGTTGAGGTTTCCTTTTTGCCAATGCGAACTCAACTAAACTCCCCAAATCTGCATTTGTTCTATAAAATCCCCGAAGATCAGCACGTGTTCTGTTTGTTAACTGATGGACTACGCTCATAAACGAACTCCAACCAAATTGAATCTTCTTACCTGATGTTTCAGAAAATGCTTGGCCTGTAGCATAGTAGCAGACAAGGGGGAGTTCTGCTAGAGATAATTGCTGTAAAAACGAAGCAAATAAGGCAACTTTTTCATTCTTCTTACTAGTAGCATCAATTTCCTCCATAATATCGCAAAATTGTTTGAATTCCAGGTCAATCGTCCTCTATAGCTCATTATTCATTTGA
>JBHLPQ010000213.1:0-6155 GCA_048939265.1 Promethearchaeota archaeon | reverse complement strand
TTACATCCATTGAAATTAAAAGCAAAATAAATTTACCTGGATCAAGAATATACTATTATTTAAACCAATTAGCTGATCAACAGATCATCGAAGAAGCTGATACAGAAAAATTAAGCAGACATATGTCCAGAAGGAAATTTAGGATCAGTGAATGGTTTATTAAAATCTTTGAAGAACTCGATAGGGAATTTCACGAAGGTGAATATCGGAGAGCTTCTCATCTTTTTCAAATTCATTTTGCAATTATGGTATTAAATCAGCAAGCACGGTTATTAGAAAAAATGTCTGAAGTTAAATTCAAAGAGTTAATGAAAACATCAAATTTACCTTATCAACAACTCTTTTTTGTAACAAAGGACACATTACCAATTATTAATAAAAGCCATCAAGAAGTTATGACCCAAATATACCAAAAATCGATGAGTTTTACAAGTATGGTTGATTTAATTAAAGATTCGTCTCATGTGGCTATTTTTGGGGCTTTCCCACTAGATTAAGTATGATTATAAGGAGAATGAAATGAATTACGAGATTATTTTCGACGAATTTTTGTAGTTCCTATATTGTCGTTTTTCAAGATGAAATCTGATAAGAAAAAAACTAAAGAAGAGTGGAAAAAGGTTCTATCGAAAGAACGTTTTTGGATCCTGCGAGAGAAGGGGACAGAACGAGCTTTCACAGGGAAATATTGGAATCATTTTGAAGAGGGGCAGTATAAGTGCGCTGGCTGTGGAATTCCCCTCTTTGTGTCTGAAGAGAAGTTTGATTCAAGTTGTGGGTGGCCTAGCTTTTCAAATCCAATTAAAGACTCTATTGAAGAAAAAACGGATACTTCACATGGGATGATTCGAACAGAGGTGCTATGTACCGCCTGTGGAGGTCATTTGGGACACGTTTTCAATGATGGGCCATTTGAAAAGGGGGGATTACGCTATTGTATCAATTCAGCGTCCTTAGAGTTTGAGCCAAAGAAATAATCCTAGATATAACACCTAATCCAGAATTAGAGTCATCTTGTAAAGTCTGTGATGCAGTCTATACCTCCGATCATCACAAAATCGTGCTAATTCGGGATTGTCAGTGAACGTGATACGAAAGTAATCGAAATCAGGCAAGCTAAATGGCATCAAGCCAAAAAGGAAATCATCAAATGATTCGGTGTTATCTAACAGAAATGGAAAACATCCTGGAAAAGATGGGGTAAATCTACAAGCACCCATAATGTTACTATTTTCATTCTTTAAAGTGAGAACATAGTAATCATTAGATAGAAACCGTCTAATCTGGGCAGCAGGCAAGGCATTTGGATACTTCTTACCCACAGGATCAATTTCATCCTTCTGGATCTCTTGACATGTATAACTGTTGAGAGGATTCAACGAGTCGTAAGGAATGAAATAATGCCAAGTAGTGCCTGAAATTATAAAACCATGCTTCTTGTAAAGGTTTTGTGCAATATAATTATGATCTTGTGTGTAAAGACGAATCTGTTCGACCTCGTGATTTTTAAACCATTCAATTGCATACTTCATCAACAGATCACCATAACCCTCCCCTTGGTGGTTTCGGCCCACTCCAATACGCCCGAGATGTCCTTCATTTTCTCCAAATAGAGCTAAGATTAGGGATCCACCAAGTTGGCCATCTAAGTCCAGTGCTAGAAAGCCCTCATGTTCTACCCGTTTAACAAACGCATCTTTACCCATTGAATCCTCAGGAAAAATCGATACATCACATTGATGGAAACTATTCCAATCTTTAATGGTCATAGGACGAATTATAGGTTTATTCAAAATATAAGCGCCAACAAAGATTCGTTAATGATATCATATGACTAAAGTTCAGCTATTCTAAAGTAATTCTGCCTTGTTATTTCATTCATCTTCAACTTTCTTACTTCGAACCTCTTCAATGATTTTCTCAATTTCGTTGTCTATAGTGCTATCGTCGACACTCCCATCTTTAACTTCTTGTAGAATTCGCTCAATCTCATCATTCTGTCCTTTTTCGGTCAGTGCTATATCTAATGCTGGATCTTCTACAGTTGGAGGTAAAAATTTCTTAAATTGCTTCAAAATCAATCGTCGGCCGTATTGGGAATTGACTTTTTTATGATCGAATATTTGAAGTGCTGTTTGGCTAAATTTCGCAAGCTCTTTCGGCGTTTGTAGGCTTTGTTTAGGTATCTTGCTAGCCATTTTCTTAAGAGTTGTCAAAAATTCTAATTGCACATCCAATTCCAAACTCTTAGCAAGTTGATGTCTACTTTTCTCTACAGCTTTTTTACTACCGCTAAAATCAAGTTTTGAGAGCTTCACATCATATTCTTCTTGGTGAGAGTACTCTGCCTCTTTAGATTTTTCATATTCCTTCAGTTTCTTAGAAATTAATTCATCAAGTCTCTCTTGAAAGTCTTCTAAACTAGTAATATCTCCTTGATCACTAAATTTACGAAGTAATTTGTCAAAAGGCAAATGAATTTCCACCTTGGATGCAGTAGTATTGTAAATGTATCTTAATTAATGATTTTATTATTAAGAAAAAGCTTTAATTATAGATGGATTAATGACCTAATATATATAACATTCATAATGAATTTAATGTGAAGAGATGAAAGAGAATGGCTGAAGAATTTGACGAACCAGAATTTGATTTTAAAGATAAGACATGTGGGCAATGCGCATATCTAACAGATAAAGCTTCAATAAAATATGGGGAGATAACAGAGAGCGAGGCAGGTCTTTGCCGATTACTCGTTTTACATAACAATTTTGCAATAATGCTTCGTGACGAAATAGCATGCCCAGATTTCATTCCTCGGGAGTGAGACTTACTTCTATTAGTTGATGAAAAGGAGAGAATTGAAAAATTCATTGACTCCGAAATGTGACATCATTTTGAATTATTTTAGTAGATTCCATCAAGACAGATGGCATACTGTGGGCACCTGCTCCTTTTAGGATCAAATCATAATAGCTGAATAATATATGACTCTTTAGAAGTCTATTAGATCTTAGATACAGAATAGACACTGAATTTGATTAAGTTAGTCTTAAAAGTTGCATCAAATAAATTTATCATTGGAAGGCATCCAAATGTTATTATCAAAAAGGAATCTTCAAAAAAGAACATTAGGTAAGCACCGAGTCCTTCCACTGATAATAATTCTTTTTTTCGCATTAACAGTGCTTTTTGAAGCTTTCCTATTAGAATCAAGTGAAACTAGGATCGTTAAATTGACTGAGAAATCTATTCCATCTCTTGAAGGCAATTTTCAAGGGGAAAATAAAGAAATTCCTAATTTTTCTCCATCTTTTGACATACACTCCTCCCAAAATCCCCACATTCTTTTTATTATAGCAGATCCAACTTCTCTTGATCTTAGTTATGACAAGCCTTTTATAGATTTCATCAATAAAACCTTAGGATTTAATATAACCTTACATGATGATAATAATAGTTATTCTCTTGCTGGATTTGATGCAGTTGTTATCTCTGATTCAGTTATTGCAGGGTATGTCAGTTCTCTTGCGAATGAATCAATTCCAATTTTGATCATGGAATCGTTTACATGGTCAGATTTTCGACTCGCTACTGGACGTGGCTCTTCAGCTGGAGAAACAGATTACTACATCATGAATTCCAATCATTACATCACAAAAAATGAGACCTTTGATACTTTCACCACTATTTATTCTCCCGCAGGTATCATTCAATTTATGAAAGGATTTACTGCTGAACCACCTGTTTCTGAAATAGAAAGCCTCGCACGAAGAACTATACCAAATGGAAATGAAAGAACACTCATAACATTAGATAAAGGAAAAAATGATTGGTACAATGTGTCTGCTACAGAACGTAGAACCTTCTGGGGAGCTACTCAAGGAGATCTTCTTAACCAAAAAGGATGGGAACTATGGAATCGAACTCTTCGGTGGATCTTGTACGATGATATAAATGGCAGTGCAACAATCAATGTTAATGTTATTGATAGAGACAACCAGAATGTCCCAAATGCAGAGGTCAATCTTACCCATTCTTTTGACGCGACTCAGAAATATAGCAAAAATACCTCCGTAACAGGTCAAACTACATTTACAAACATCCCTTATGGTTCATATAATCTTACAGTGGAATTTGAGGGCTCCATCAATGATACACTTACTTTTCTTAACATCACTGGTCAACAAACTTTCAATTTGACCGCTGAATTCACTTATCTTGTCAGAATCTACGAATTTATTGACAATTATCCACCGAGTATTACCGATGTTGGTTTTTTTCTTTCAAACCGAACATTTCACGCAAATGTCAGCGATACAAGCACTCTAACAGCAGTAAACCTTAGTCTAACCGCGACCAATGACACCCCATTCTATAGGAGCGAAACTTACACAATGGTCACGACTAATGGATTGCTCTACTTCAATGAAAGCGCAGCCCAAGATTTAACCGCTGTAAATATCACGTATAACATCACAGCTATCGATATTGCGGGTAATATACGAGTTTCTGAGAATTACAGTTTTTTACTAGGTGATATTACTCCACCTATTATCCATGAATATAATGTGACTGATTATGAGAATGGTACTTTACAGTTCTATGCCAATATTACAGATAGCCAAAGCGATGTCCAAGATCCTGTTATACTAAAAATTAATGACAGCTTTGTAGAGATGCATTTAAATGCTTCTGGATACTGGGTATATCGCACACAGAAGAAATATGCCTTAACTTTGAATTACACGATCTGGGTAGCAAATGATAGTGTGGGGAATGGTGAAGAAGATCTTGAACAAAAGTTTGCTTTTACACCCAGGTTTGGTTTAATCACTCCAAACGATTCTGTCAAACCTTGCATAAGGGGTGTCAGCGACACGTCTGCCGTTCACGAGAATGGTTACGTCGAATTCACAAGTTACATCGATGATTGGAATGATTTTCAAAGTGGTATAAATACAAGCTCAGTTGAACTGACTCTTTTGATGAATGGAGAAAGAACATCATATCCTATGACCCCTACTGGTGCATTTTCATATTATTTTGAGTTCATGTTTAATTTTGAAGATTATGTCTATTATTGGATCAATGCCTCTGATTTAGCTGGAAATATTAATTCAAGTAGCATTCACACCATAAATATAACAGATAACGCGATACCAATAGTATCTTATTGGGCTGAAGAGTGGGGGAATGGAACTGTAGATTTTTATGCTGAAGTCATTGATTGGCCTCTTAATGAGACCACAGCGGTTGTTTCATACACACAAAACTGGTTTGATACCCCATGGCCGAATATTGTTATGTCCGAAATCTCAGAATCGCAGTTTAGGACTCGTGTTCATGACAGTAGTTTTCAGCTTGCAAACATCTATTATTATGTCTCAGCAGTCGATTCTTTTGATAATTCTTATTTACCAACGTTAGATCAATCTTTGAATATTTCTGTAACTGATAAGATCCCACCAACTATCATTTATACAATAGATAACTCAACTTCAATTGATGGTGAAATTACTGTCACAGCTTACGCAACTGATGAATTTATTATCTCCCCTCTTGTCAATGGCCCATATTATATCAATATAAGTTCTGATTCAACGTCAATGGAGACAACGATGGATTATAATCCTATTTTCCGTTATTGGTATAAAACTCAGAGCTTTCTTTATGGCGAAGAGGTAGATATTGCAATAGGGGTCTATGACGATTCTGGGAATTTTGGGAAAAGAAATTTCTCGATTACTATTGATGATTTGGCTCCTCCGCTGGTAACAGATAAACCCCCCATTGTGTTCCAAAACGGCACAACTACGCTTTGGGCTGAGGTTGTGGAAGGAAATTATGGTAGCGGTCTGAAAGATGTCATGATTATTTATATTCGCAATAATATTAGGTACGAATCTAGAATGGAACAGATTAATAGTGGAAACTTCTATGAGTATACCCTTTCAGGTTTTGAAGCTGGCCAAACATTTGCTTATCAGATTACTGCTACCGATAATAATGATAACATTTATACCACGAATTTAAAAACTGTTTACATTGCTGATACTACTCCTCCCATTTATAGAGCTTTTAATTGCACAAAGGAGTTAATAAATCATACTGCTACGGGAGTTTTATTTTGGTCCGAGGTAGATGATCTTTTT
>JBHLPQ010000061.1:0-18635 GCA_048939265.1 Promethearchaeota archaeon | reverse complement strand
GCATCAAGCGGAATGTGTATGTTTAGTTATGAATTTGGCCAATCTGCGACACAGAGTAAGATCACCCAGAAGGATATCATCCTTGTAGCTGGAGCATTATCAGCAATTAGTGCCTTTTTTGAAGGATTAAGCGATCAACCTGCTGTTTTAGACCTTGTTCGGCATGGTCAGGTGTTTACTGTTCAGTCTAAAGCTGGAACTGAGAGAAAGGAGCTTATTGCTACAATTTTTGCTAATAAAATTGATCCTGAATTAAAGGATAGTTTAGATTCTTTCTTAGCTAGGTTTTGTGTGTCGTTTCATGATGAAATCAATGAATGGATTGGGCAGACAAGTGTTTTTGATCAAGCTGTCGAAATAGCAGAAGACGTCTTCGGCCCACTTATTCCCTCAAAAACATCTCTAGGAAGTCCAAGAGAATCCTGACATAGCATAATTAATTCCAATTAAATACTTTCCTTGGTTTATCATTATTTTAAATGGAAATTGGTATGTAAGTAGGTTAATAAAGTCTGATGGATCACTGACCTTATAATACTCTTTGAAGAGAATTCTAAGATAGGAAAAGAATTAACTATCGAAAAAATTAGACATAATTTCAAGAACAATATGTATTACTTTCACCAATTTTGATGTGATCAAAGTGAAAATTAAGACAATCTTGACTGTAATCATCCCAAGTATTTTCTCTTGGTTATTAGCTGCTCTTCTACTTTTGATCTACTCTTTTGATATACTAGATAAGGTGGAATCGTCTCCTAAAAATCCTTTCTTAGGATTAGGCATTCTAATTTTAGGATTTATTTTATTTTTAGTTGTCTTCATGCTTTATTTTACTGGGATAATGATTGATAAACATCCTGAGTATCTACGAGTCTCAGTTCTAATAGGAATGGTTGGAAGTTCAATTTCAGTGATCATTTCAATCTTATTTATCGAGGAAAGTTTCTTGTTACTAGCAGGGTTACTGGGTTTGGCTTTTTTCTTTGGTATACTCCTGACTAGTAGTGGAACTCTGTTTGCAGGTATAACAGATATGTGGTATCGTGGTAGAACATATTCTTATGGGATTTTTATTTTCCTTATTGTTACATTAATTAGTATTCTTGCTGGAGGAGGTTTCTCGCATCAATTTCAGAGTGGATTGTTGAGTTATAGCTTTGTAAGCGTATTAGTCAGTGTTGGAATTTTGGGACTTCTTCTGGCCTTAGTTTTCTTTTTTCTGACCCGAGATTTAGGAATTCCTTGGAAAAATGATAAATGGCCAACAAAATTCGGAAAGATAATAGGAAGGAGATCGGTTCGAGCTTATCTATTATCACATGTCTTGTTGTATACAATGCTAGGGATTTCGATTGCTAGTTTCTCGAAAGTAGGAGGACCTGAGCTTTTGAATATCTCTTGGAGCGTGAGTATTCCAAATCTTGGTGAGTTTGATCTTCCAGTAGATAAAACATTCTGGTTCTTTGTTTTAATTGGAGATTTGATAATAACTCTACCTGCTGGGTATTGGACTGATCGATTTGGGCGCAAAAACATGATTGTGGCAGCAATTTATGGAATCGTGTTTTCTTCACTTATTTTTGGATTAGAACAGACCCCTATGAGCTTTTTCATATCTGCCTTGATCATTGGTTTTTCCTTTGGATTACTTCATCCTACATTAGACTCATCAATATGGGCTGATTTATCTCCCCGCGATGGACTTGGTCGGTATTATGCCATCGGTTTTATTTCTCTTGCAATTGGCCTTGGGATTGGATCTGCGTTTGGTCACTGGTTTTTGAAACCTATTGTTACTGATCTTACCACAGTTGAATTTATTACTTATCTTATAACCATTCTAGCAATTATGGCTGCTCTTCCACTTTTTTGGGTGTCAGATAGTTACAAACCACTTGATTTCAATTTACTCTTAGTAATTGAAGAAGGTGGGCTACCGATTTTTGATTACACATTTAATAAAGAGCTTGATACATCAATAGAGCTGACCTTACTTTCTGGTGCACTTAAGGCTGTTTCATCTTTTATGTCAGAAACTATGAAAGATAAGGGAGACTTAAACCTGGTTAGGCATGGTAACCATTTCATCCTAACGGAAATAAAAGAAGGATTGTCTACTGCTATATTCAGTAATAAGCAAGATCCAGAATTACACACAGCGTTACGGGATTTTCTAGAACAGTTTTATGCGAGGTATGCTGATAAACTGAAGAATTGGGCGGGTAATCGAGCTGTTTTTGATGGTGCTGTCGATATTGCAGAAGAAATCTTTGGACATCTTGCACCTTCAACTAATCTTGAGAATGAGAAATAGAAATATTTGGTGATTTAATGCAAGATACATTGCTTTATCGTCTCAGAGTTCCTAATATTGTTGGAACCTCACTTCTTGCACTAACAGGATTAGTTCTAGCTATACGACAACCCAGTAGCTTCAATTTGGGAGGTGCTTTCCTAATTATCCTTGCAATGGTTTTTTTTAACATTTTCATTTGGGTATCAAACGATTATTTTGATGCTCCATATGATGCTTATGATGATTATAAAAAAACCAGAAATGTATTTTGTAGTGAACCAGCAACTCGTGAATACAGGATTGGGAACTTTTTGATATGGTTCTCATTGATTGCGGGATTAATTTGTGGTTTGTTTTCTGGCATACTTTATTTTATCTTTACGGTAGCAGGAATGGTCCTTGCATATCTCTATAACAGTCCAATTTTTCGTGCAAAAAGCAAAATTGTGTTTGATTGGGTGTTTCACGTCGTTTGGTTCCAAATTACTTTTCTTCCCCTTTATTTGTACATCTTTGGTCTAGATGTAATTTGGGGGTTTGAGAAAGAACATATCCAGTTTTATGCGATTTTTGTTTACATGTCTGTTTTTTCCTTACTTGCTCAAATTAACCACCAAATTCCAGATTATGATATCGATCTTCAAACGAAACAACGAACAACTGTTGTTGCATTGGGAATAGAAAACACAATTAAACTCCGCTATATCTTCTACATCTTCATTTCTATTGCTGTTCTAGTTATTTGTGTAATAAATGGTACAATCATTGCTTTGGTTTTGATGATTGGCTATACATTGTATCTACTGAAGACTGATAGGACTAAAGCTGCAGATGCTCCTTTACCATGGTTATATTTCTTCATCATTGATTATATAATTATCTCCCCTCTTTTAATCGCAATCTTTGAGTATTTATGATACTTCTGATTTATTTTCTTCTATAGGGGGTATTTCTTTCACTTTTTTCACGGGTACGCCAGAGTAGATTGAATTAGAATCAAGTTTCCAATTCGCAGGAACGAGGGAACCAGCACTAACCATGACATTATCCCCAATTTCAGCTCCAGGTAAGACAATAGATAAAATGCCTAGAGTACAATTTTTACCAATTATTATTTTCTTCCGATAGAGTTTTCCTCTTCGGATGTGATGAGCTGTTATCATTGCGTTTGTACCAATTAACGTTCCCTCTCCCACATCAATGATCTCTAAATCCCACAAATCAGACATAATACTCACCCCCTTCCTCCTTTTGAAGCCAAATAATTTGAGTAGAACATCTGGGAATAAAGGTTGGAGAATTATCTTTTTTGTAATAGACCTAGCAATATCCCAAGCAGTTTCTTTGAGTGTCCATAAAATTGTCTCTAGTCTATTCAATTCTCCTTCTTTATCACGAAGGATTAGTCTAGCAAGCTTATTAATAAATGCAAGGGAAAAAATAATTACGAAATAAGATACAACAATTGTCAATAAAATTATAGCGAGTCCTGCTAATTCAGAAGGCAAAAAAGATAAATCTAGAGAATTTACACTGAGAAAAACGAAATAAACAACAGAAATACAGAGACAGATTAACAACAACTGAATAATCAGATAAATCATTGTATTCAACTCGAAGAACGAGATCTTAAGAATGTAGTGATTTAATTGTATCTAGACAGGTTTGTATTTCATCCTCAGTATTATAACAGTGTGGTGAGAGGCGTAACCCTCCTTCTCGATATGAAATAGCAATAGGTTTAGCTAATTTCCGTAATTGGGCTACAATTTTGTCCCCATTGGGACAAGAGAAATTAATAATCCCACTTCTTTGTTCTTTATTCTCAGTAGGGGTATTCAAATGGTAGTTACGTTCTTCTATGATTTCAATGATTAAATCTGTTAACCTCATGATCTGAGCAAAAATGTTTTCAATTCCAAGGTTGTCTAAAAATTCAATAGCTTTAGCTAGGAGAATAGTGTGGGGGCCCAATGAAGCTTGAAATCTTTTTGCACCTGGTGCTGGGATATGTTGATGATGTGATAATTCTAATGGATTTTCATCTGACATTGAACCTACAAAACTAGGATTAAGGAGCTCAGCTAGTTCTCTCTTTAGATAGATAAATCCAGTACCAAGCGGTCCAAGTAACCATTTATATCCCCCAGAAGCCAAATAGTCCACGTTTTGTTTCTGAACATCTACAGGAACCGCTCCGAGAGATTGAATAGCATCAACCATTAGATGAGCATTATTCTCATGGCAAATCTTAGCAAGCTCTTGCAGATCTATTCGAAATCCATTACTAAATTGAACATGTGAAATTGCCACAAGTCGAGTCGAATGATCTATTTCTTGACTTAAAGATTCCATGGGAAGTACTCCGTCAATATTTTGAATAACTTCCAAATTTAATCCAAATTTTTCAGCAAGAGCTTGGTAAGTATAGGAATTGGAGGTGTATTCAAGATCATTGATCACGATTTTATCCCCTTTTAGCCAACGAATAGCTTCAGCAATAGCAGCGAGGCCATAACTTGTATTATATGTGAAAGCGATTTCCTCTTCAGGAAATTTAGCATTAATGAACTTTCCAACGATTCTACGATCCTCATCAATACCTTCCAGAATTTTTGCTAAATTTGGGAAGTACATATCACCATACGTCTTATATTGAACAAGCCATTTCTTACATTCTTCAATGACTGGAGTCGGACTAGGTGAAATAGCAGCATGGTTAAGAAAAATTGCTTTGTCAGTTACGGGAAATAGATTACGGAGGCTTTTTAGATCCAAGGGGTTCATATCCTTTTTAATAGATGAAAACAATCTTTATTCTACTTGGTGACAATCAAGGTTTATCGTCTTTAGTTTGTGTATTTAACAGTTTTGTGAGCCCTGTAAGATAGGTGATAGCTTCTCGGATGGAGGTTCTTTTTAACTCATGGTTATTTAATGCAGAAGTGACTTTCTGAAGTTGGTCATGAGTTTGAAGTATCTGTAACGTTTCTCTCTGCCTTTTGACTTTATCTTCGAGGATGGTGTATTTATGCTCTTGTGCATACTTTAGGACTTGAGTGTATTTGTCTGCTGCTTTTTGATAATCTTGTGAATGCATCTCAATGATACCCAAGATTAGATCTACCTCACCTAAAATAAGAGCTGAGGATTCAGCAGCAGATTTAAGATCGTTTAGAAATAACCTAACTTTATCTAGATAATCAAAGTTTGATGGTGAATCTAGGAAGAGTTCCAAATTGGTTTTAATTATACCCAGAAAGGTCTGTGTTTCCACTTCGAAGGAGTCTGAATATTCTAAGGCTATTGAGAACTCCCTTAGAGCCTGATCAAAATTCTTTTGGTTAAAAGCAATATTTCCTAAAGTATTATAATATCTGCCATAATCTAGACGTTTTTGTTGTGCCCAAATTTGGTTGCGTGCTTTAATAGTGAGTTCTTTAACGTCCTTTGAGTGTGCATCTCCCATCCTTGATAATAATTCTGCATAAGCTAATATGATTATTGCAGGTACATTACGTACTTCTTTTTCAAATATCATCATACTGGATTCATACCATTTTTTCGCTTGAATTAAGTTGCCTTGGCTCGACTCAAGCCAGCCAAGTGCGCCATAGGTCCACCCCAAGCCATAATATTCCTCATTTTTCTCATTTAGCTTTAGACTGGATTCGTAATGTTCTGTTGCCTTCTCGATATTTCCAGTTATTGTATAAACCATCCCTAGGGTATTGTGCGTATATGCTTCTTGCCATTCGTCGTGAATAATTTGATTTATCTTAAGAGATTCATTTAGATACTGTATAGCAAGATCATATTCCCCAGAAAACCGTAAATTCGACCCCAACCTATTTAAAACGTGAAGCTTACGAGAAGAAAGATCTGGAACCCGTTTGAGACACTGAATCAGAATAATCTTAGCTCTATGGTATTCACCAAATAATTGAAGCATACTCACAAAATTAAAGCATAATGAAATATAATTCTTGGGATCTAATTTGGTGCTGAGCCTTAAGCTTTTCTGCATGTGTTTTATGAACATTTTTCTGTCTAATTTCTGCCTAGCAAGTCTTGCATGAAAATATTCAATGAAACTTCGGACAGTATCATCAGATCGTTGAAATTCTAGACCAAGTGTCGCTTTAACAATTTCATCCCATGGAGGATCTCTAGCAAACCAAGTAAGATCCCAAACAAAATCCAAATTTGAATTCCAAAACTCTTCAATACGTCCTTCTATTATGTTAGATAAACCAGTTCGTAAAGCTTGTGAGAAACCTTTCTTATCTTTTAACTTTACAAAACAATTGCACTGCATTTTACAATAATAGTTCTGTCGTCCTAGATCATCTGAAAGAAATGAAAGTGTTTTTTGAAAAAGGGAGGCAGCTTCAGCATAATTTCCCACACTGTATTGGATGACTGCCCTTCTGCCATAAAGGCTACTCTTCTGCCTTGGAGTTAGTTTGATTTTTTTGGATAGGAGGAATGCTTCTTCAATATCTTTTGTTGCTGCTCGAAATTCTTTCTTGTTTCGCTTCAATTCACTCGTGATTAATTTGAACCAGTATTTTTCTTCATCAGTGAATCTGTCAACCGAGTTTGATAGATCTATATAGATTTTTTCAGCTGCCTCGCGTTTATTCTCTCTGAGAAGCCTTCGGATCTCATTGTAACGGTTCTCATTCACTTATTTCGGCACTCCATGAGAAAAATATAAAGAAAAGCTCAAGTATATAGACAATTTATAGGTCTTATTTCGATTTAAATAGTCTATTCTAAGATTTCAAAGAATTTTTCTCTTTTTTTAGCTTAAAACTATTCTAGAATCATGATTTTTTGGATATAAAACTATTAATTTCGTGAGATTCACTCCACGAATAACTACCTCATTATTTTACGGATCATTCGGCATGCTGCACACACTAGATCAGGTGAATAAGATGAACACTGTTTACATTTATACACTTTTTCAGTATCCGTTTTAAACGACTGTTCTTTATTTACAGATGAAACAATATTGTAAAGGATATGGGGATCTTTCTCCATCATCGAATTTAAGAAGGTAGAAATGTCAGAACGTAAAGATCTTGAAGTAAATTCACAATTACCACTTAAAAAGGGTACTTGGTTAATATTGGAATATACTTGTATTGTCTTCTCAAAGACCTTTGAAAGTGGTTTAATTCTCAATGGTAATGATTCTCTATCAGTTGGTTCATATTTAATCCTAGATCGAAAATTCCTTTGATGATTGCCTCGTATTATATTCAAGAGAACTGTAGTCGCCTCATCTTCGAGAGTGTTTCCCATTACAATGAAATCAACTCTAATAGCCATAGCTAATTTAAGAATACCATGACGGCGTAAAACACCACAAATAGCGCACGGAGTGAAGCCTAGATTTAGCTTATCTGATTGTTGAGTCAAACTGGGTAAAGAATGATTGAATAATTCTGTATAAGATTTCTGAAAAAATTTGACGCTGAAGTATTTTGTTTTGATCTCGTTAATAATCTTTTCTCGGGATGATTGTATCTGTGGAATCTCCTCTTCAAGGACGATAGCAGCTAGGAGCGGAATCTTTAATTTTTTTTGATACTTGTGGAGAATGTGGAGTAATGTACTACTATCTTTCCCTCCTGATAAGGCAATTGCTACGGAATGTCCACGGAGAGACATTGGAATCCGTTTTATAATCCTCTTCTCGAATTTTCTAGAAAAACAAGTCGCACAGAATGATTGTGCAGAAAGTGGGAATTTGAAATCGCCAAGTAAACCACACGTACACTGATGACTCATTCAGTTTCATCTAAAAGAATAGGTCGGTTGCCAGTACTCATCATATCCTAACGAACACTCGTAGGATCAGGCGGTAAAACCGTCGTCATTCCAATACAGAAATAGAGTATTCTAATATTTAATAGTTATTGTTATGTTACAGATCATTGAAGGGGTTTGTTGTTACAAATCCATGCCCTTTAATATGTTGACCACCATCAAGAAGATGCATTCCATAAGGAAAAAGCCCAATTCTAGCATTCTTTGGGATGAGAGTATCTTGATAGGCAAGTTTCCCGTTAACAAAGCAATCTCCACATGCTTTCATAATTAAACCTAAACGTTCGAGTAAATCTTGGAATCGTTCATTTTTTACATCAGGAAGAGTAATGACTGTATCTTCTGCATAAGATGCATTAGGTTTGAATTTCTTCCTAAAGACACCATAAAGATGTATTTCTAACATTTTCTAAAACCAAGACATACAGTTTTAATCTCAAAAGATTTTATCAGGGGTTTTTTTTAAAACCTCCTGACCTGATTTCTACTTTTCCAACATAACAAGGTCTTTATTATTCCTCTACCTAATAATCGTATACCATAAGTATCTTTTACTAGGATGATGTACCAAAATTATCTTACCTAATAGTTTAAAATTAAGAAAAGTGGTGTTTTCGCTTTGTTTTCACCAAAGGTTCCTCTTGATCTATCTATCAAACCTCTCATTGGCATGGTTCATCTCCCTCCTCTTGATATATCCTTGTTTCCTGAACATTCTTTTGAAGACATTTACAGGACTGTAATAAAAGATGCTATAGCATTAGAAACTGCAGGTTTCGATGCAATACTGATCGAAAACTTTCATGATACTCCATTTCCTAAATATCGAATAGATGATTTGCAATTTCTCCTTTTTAGCTCTCTTGTAGAAAAAATAATTTCAAAAGTTAAAGTACCATGTGGTGTAAATATTCTCAGAAATGCGTGTGTCCAGGCTCTCATAATTGCTACTATAAATCGTGGAAGTTTCATTCGTTGTAATATTTATGAAGGAGCTTATGTGACAGATTCAGGAATAATTGAATCTGTAGCAGCTGAAGTTCAGCAAAAACTCAAAGAAATCAGATCTAAAGTAATAATTTTAGCCGATGTCCATGTGAAACATGCAACCCCTTTAGGGCATTTTTCACTAGAAGAAGCTGCAATTAATGCAATAAGTCGTGAATGTGCCTCTGCAATAATTGTATCGGGTAGAGTAACTGGAAAGCTTATAAATTTTGGAAAGTTGAAAAATTTTGTACAATCTACTAAGATTAAACCGATATTAGGGAGTGGATTAACGATTAAAAACTTATCAAACGTCTTTCCTTATATTTCAGGTGCCATTGTCGGTTCTTCAATTAAGGTTGACAAAATTTCTTCTCCAATTGATATTGAAAAAGCGAAAGCACTAGCCCAAGAATGGAAAAGCCACCAACAATAAAGAAAGGGACAGAAAGTGATCAAGGAGTTAGAGATTGAAGATTACTCTAAGATTCAAGCGTTATGGGAAGTAGCAGGATTATCTTGGAGACCAGAAGGAAGAGATCATCCTGGTAGAATTATCACACAGTTAGAAAGAAAATATATTTTCTTCTTAGGAGAAGTAGAGGATGATGATCTTCTAGGGGTTATTATGGTTTCCCATGATGGACGAAAGGGATGGATTAACCGATTAGCTGTGCATCCTGAACATCGGCATAAAGGAATTGCACAGAAATTGCTTGAGGCGGCAGAAGATCAGTTATTCCAGACTGAAGGTATTGAAGTATGTTCTGCACTAATCTTTGATGATAATAAACCTAGTTTATCACTTTTTGAGAAAGTAGGTTATGAATCATGGGCTAAAGTGTTATATTATTCGAAAAGAAAGAGACCCGAAGCTTAAGGACAGAAAAAAAGCTATGAGGATTTGTTAATTGAAAGTAGCTATTGACCAGAATCTTTGTAGGAATTGTAACTATTGTCAGGTAGCAATTGCATGTCCAGGTGAGGATAGCTGTATAGCTTGTGGTTCTTGTGTTGACGCCTGCCCATACACGGCTAGAAGGCTTGTTCCTGCTGATAGGGAGTCATCAAAAGTTACTTGTACAATTAATGGCCAAAAAATAGAAGTTCGAAGTCACCAGAGTGTTCTCCGAGTATTAGAGTCATTAGGCTTTCAGGTTGTCTCCTATCCTAACAAAGATTCAATTTTTGCGCCCTGTAGGACTGGAGGATGTTATTCATGTGCTGTACAAATCGATGGGGAATTAAAACCATCATGTATTACACCAATTCGTGAGGGAATGATTGTAGACACTCAAATTGGTGATTTACCTACTAAACGTATTGTCTCGGGATTTCAGGGACATCATGTTGGTGGAGTAGGAACCCCTAAGGATCTTGTTTCATCTAGTCCTGTGGGGTATCTGGAAGTGGCCTGCTTTGCTTCTGGGTGCCTCTTTCGTTGTCCTACATGCCAGAATTGGCAAATAACCTATATGTCTCGTGGGCAACCATTAAGCCCAAATGCTGCTGCTGCTGAACTTACTGCTAAAAGAAAGCATTATCAGGTTGATAGGATGGCCATCAGCGGTGGAGAATCAACTTTAAATCGGAAATGGCTAATTCAGTTTATTGAGCACTTGAAAAAACTCAATCCAGATGTCAAAGCTCGAATTCATGTAGACACAAATGCTGCTATACTTACTCCTGATTACATTGACGAATTAGTCAAAAAAGGTATGACTGATATTGGTCCTGATCTGAAAGGTATTCATTTAGAAACTTTTATGAACATCACTAATATTAAATCCAAAGAGCTTGCTAAAAAGTACTTAAAGACCAGTTGGAATGCTGTAAAGTATGTATTAGATGAATATTACGATAAAATTTTTTTGGGGGTGGGGATTCCCTTTAATAAAACCTTCATGAGTCTTGAAGAGATCAATAAAATCGGGTCTAAACTCACTGAATGGAATCCTGAAGTACAAGTAACAGTTTTAGATTATCGTCCAGAATTTAGAGCTCGGATAATTACTCGTCCAACATATAAGGAAATGTTACAAGTAAAGAACGTACTAGAAAGCTCCGGTCTAAGAAAAGTTATCTGTCAAACTTCAGGGGGGTATATTCAGTAAGTATTTAGGTACAGAATTTAATGGAATGGTACACACTTCAATTAATCATAGAAGAATCATATAAAGCTGGACTACAGAGTAGAAGAAAAAGGAAAAAATACTTGGTTATAATGATGATTCTCCAAGAATCGATTGTCACGCTTGATATAATAATTGTTGCGTTAATCTTAACGGGCTTTGCTGGATTTACGACAACAATTGGGGCAGCTTTCGCTTTTCTAACAGATAAGCCTTCCATACGGCTTCTCGCGTTAGGATTGGGCTTTTCAGGTGGAGTGATGCTTTCTGTATCGTTTGTTGAACTACTTCCCAGTGCTTTCGACGAATTTTCCAGCGCAGGATTTACAGAAAGTGATGCTTTCCTTTGGGGAAATATATGGTTTTTTATTGGAATATTCGCCATCTTTTTACTTGATTACCTCATTCCTCACTTTTATAAAGAAGAGGGCGTTACTCATGAGCATTCTCAAGATTTAACCTTTGGAAACACATCATCTATCTCTAAAGAAGATATTCATAAGCTTGGGATATTATCTGCGTTGGGAATAGCCGTACATAACTTTCCCGAGGGATTGGTCACGTTTACCAGTACTTTACAGTCTGTTGAGCTTGGTATTGTCTTAGCTATTGCAGTTGGTCTCCACAATATCCCAGAAGGCCTTTCAGTTAGTATTCCTATTGTTACAGCAACAAATGACAAGTGGTACGCTTTTCGCCTTGGATTATTATCTGGACTTGCAGAACCAATTGGAGCTTTAGTAGCTGCGATAATACTGTTCCAATTCTTAACACCAGCGGTTATTGGGGCAGCATTAGCTTTTGTAGCAGGAATAATGGTTTTCATCTCTTTTGATGAATTATTGCCAGCAGCTAAAAACGCGGATGAATCCCATCTCATCTCCCTTGGGATTATTGCAGGAATGATAATTATGGTGTTTACCCTCTGGTTATTTACATAAAACTAAAGATTATCCTTTAGTATAATGATCTGTAGAATTATGGTGTAAATAATGTCCCCACTGACAAGTAACATTATTGTACTAGTTATTATGCTTATTTATGGTGTTATGAGTGGGGGATCTGCAATTATCCTTAAAATTGGAATTTTCAAAGCAGGTGGTATAAAAATCAATGATTTCATTCATGATATTGGCCCTGCGGCTTGGCGATTAATCAAGACACCTGTTTGGCTGTTAGGTGGGATTGCTGCAGTTATTGGCTTTTTAATATATACTGTGGCACTAAATAGTTACGATTTATCTGTTGTTAAACCCCTGGTTAATACAAATTTATTATTTACCTTTATTTTTGCTTATATTGTTTTTAAGGAAAAATTATCCTCTTTAGAATGGTTTGGTATTGGTGTTCTGATAGTTGGCCTTTTTTTCGTTGCATTCTCCCCAAATATTGAATCCACTGGCACCATGAATTCTCCCCTTCTCATTGGAATTTTCCCTCTGGCTATAATTTTAATGGCTGTTATGGTTTTTATTATGTTTGTTTCTCAGCGAGGCCAGGCTGAATTTGTTTTTCCTATTTTTGCTGGTTCGTTTTATGGTCTAGGAACCCTTTTCACGAAAAGTCTTTTGATTGCGTTAAATCAATTGAATACTGGAGATTCATTTGCATTTGCGATGTTCATATACTCTATACTTATGTTAATAATAACATACTTTTTTGCTATTACTGCACAGATGTTAGCTTTTGAGCGAGGGAGACTATCAGTTGTTTCACCTATCACCAATGCATTATCAGTGATAATCTCATTCGTCGGAGCTTACTTCGTGTTCTATGAGGATATTATCTCTCTAATTGGGGATCAACTCCTTTTTCAATCATTTTTTAAATTGATAGGGTTATTTTGTATCGTTGCAGCACTATTTATCCTTCAACGAGAAATAAACCCTGTATCAAGCTCTCAGGATTGAAAGCTTAAACTAAGAAGAGCCCCATTAGTTAAGCAATCAACTTCTTATTACCAATTTTTGAGGTAAATTCTCCACCATAAACAAATGCTTGATTTGGATCGATTCCGATAAAAATCATTTCTTCTCTTTCAAGAGGCGTACCAGTTAATAATTTTCGATGTATTGTTAATGTAACGGTATTGGGTAATTCCACCTTTATATACTCAACCGTACCCATAAACATAGATTCAATTACTTTCCCAGAAATCTGATTTTTCGATGTGTCTTTTTCACGCGATACCTCTAACATTTGGGGCCGGAGTATGACCTGAGCTGTTTCATTAAGTGTCAAACCTTTGATTTGGTTTGATCTAAAGCATTTATCTGTGTCAGGTATACATAACAAAGCAACATTCTCTTCTAACTCTTTCACATGGCACTCTAGCAGGTTTGCTTCCCCAATGAATGCCCCCACAAACGAGTTGTATGGTTTTTGCCAGATTTCTATAGGAGAACCTACCTGCTCAATAATCCCTTTATTCATTATTGCTATTCGATCAGATATTGAAAGGGCTTCACTCTGGTCATGAGTGACAAATATCGCTGTGAGACCTATTTTTTTAATTAACGTTCTAATCTCTGAACGGGTTTCTACGCGTAATTTTGCGTCAAGATTAGAAAAAGGTTCATCAAGTAATAGGACAGCTGGATTAACTACAATAGCTCTGGCAACAGCAATCCTTTGTTGTTGTCCCCCTGAAAGCTCAGAGGGTTTGCGATCAATTAATTCATCAGCATAAACCATCTTTAAAGCGTTAATCACCCGTTCAGTTCTTTCTTCCTTAGGCACTCGCCTTTTTCCAATAGTCATACCAAATTCTACATTTTTTTGAACAGTCATATGGGGCCAAAGAGCATAGGATTGGAAAACCATTGCCATGTCCCTTTTACGCGCTGCAAGCTCTGTTATTGGTTCAAGTGTGTTAGTTTCCGTGTTTTTGAAGAATATCTCCCCTCCTTCAACTTTTTCAAGACCTGCAATTGACCTTAGAGTTGTTGATTTACCACATCCTGAAGGACCTAAGAGTGTAATTATTTCCCCCTCATAAATATCTAAATTCACGTTGTTTACTGCTATAACGTCTCCAAATTTTTTTGTAAGATTTTCAAGTTTTATTATGGGAGTTTTTTCGCTCAAAATTTAGGCCTCGATGGATTTCTATGTTATTAAGTGATAAGTTTGTCTTTAAGTTTTATATTCAGCAATCAAACTTAAGGAAATTCATCCTTTTTAAACCTTAGGATAATTACTTACATTTCTCACTCTTTAACATTATATTTAACAGATGTAAAGAGTAATTACGACCCTTCTAAATATTACAGCAAATATTTAAAAAGATTGTATTGAAATCGAAAAGGGCTAGAACTATAGCTTTCCATGCAAAGTTATAGTTTGAAAAAAGAATACATATGAATATATAGGGAAAAGAGATCAAAATAAGGGAAAGACCTGAAAAAAGAGGAAATTAAACATGAAAATAATTAAAATTTGTGCAATCGCATTCTTAGCACTATTTCTAGTGCTACCAGCGAATCCCATAATGGCTTCAATGACAAGCGTAGAAGCCCCACAGCAAGATACGCTGGTCATTCTACACCCGCATAGCGCAGACTTTGCAGGTCATGTGATCAGCGGTTTTCGATCTTGGTATGAAGGTGAAACTGGACATACAATTGCAGTTGATACAATCGAGAAATCCTCCTACTCCTGTTACCTAGCTGTTGCTGGCTGGGATGGCGCTCCTGAAGCTGACATATGGTGGGGTGGCGGTGAAGGACTATTTGAGGATGCTCGTGAAGGCGGCTGGCTTTCTCCATATGAGGTTGCTGAAGATGAAAATATCACTGATTACCTATGGGACGGCGGTTGGCACTTAAAAGATGATTCTGGAGATTTTGCCGAGCCTGTTTGGTACGGAGCTGCTATTTCTGGCTTTGGTATCATGTATAATACAGAAGTCCTGTTAGCTGAAGGAATAAGTGTCCCTGAAACTTGGGATGACCTTGTAAAGAAAGAATATTATGGTCAGATTATTATGGCTGATCCTGCTGAAAGTGGATCTACCACCGCGGCAGTAGAAATGGTTCTTGCCGATAAAAATGATGAAACTGATGCTGCTAACCTCTCAGTAAATGCAGATCTTTCTGAGGGATGGGCTTACTGGGCTAAGGTTGCAGGAAATGTTGGCGAGTTCACTGCTTCCAGTAGTGCAGTTCCCAGTGCTGTCTATGAAGGTACATATGGTGTGGCTATTACCATTGACTATTACGCTTGGGCCAAAATTGCGATAAGCGTTCCTGGTGCAATTGGTTTTAATTATGGTGGAGCTTCAACTTTCAGTCCTGATCCAGTAGCAATACTTGACGGAGCTACTCACCAGACTCCGGCCGAAGCATTCATGGATTATGTTATGAGCACAGAAGGTCAATCAAGAGTTGGTAGATTCAGAATTCCAGTTAATAAAAAAGCAGTACCAGAAAGTAAAGCCATTCCTCGAGCTTATGGGGAAGATGGCCAAATAAATCCCGAATTTCCACTCATTCTGCCTTTCAATGTTTCACTTGATGGTGATATGAAAACACCGACAAGGAATCTCTGCCATTATTGGTTTGTTGTAAACCATGACAAAGCAGTTGCTGCCTATGACGCTATTTTAAAAGCAACCGATGCTACAGCCAAATCAAACGCCTTGAATTTATATACTAAGCTCCCTTCAAACTTTGATGGTACAGCACTTAATCTAACACAACAAGACACTACAGAAGCTGCTGTTACTGGTCTCTGGTCATCTGAAGGCGCGGCAAACTTTGACGCAGCTAAAGCAGAAGCAGTGAAGATATACGAAACAGGAACTGCTGAACCTACTGGTGAAACAAGCGAAGAAGAAGCTTCTTCATCAGAAGAAGGTACACAGCAGGTTCCTGGTTTTGAGGCTCTAATCTTTCTAGCGATGATAGGAACCTTAGTAATTTGGCGTCGAAAGAAGAGATAAACTCAATAAGCTATTTTCTAAATAATAGCTTTCCTTACCCTTTTTTTTCAAAGAACAAGTGACTTTTATATTAAAAAATTGGGGGAAGATGCATAATTATTGTTGATTTGAAGGGAATTAAATGGTATCAGTGACATCAGAAAAAGTAATAGAAGAAAAAAAAACTGTTAGTTTTCGTGCAAGAACGAGAGAATACTTTTCGACTTATGAAGTGGGTTCTCTGACTATATTTTCCATTCTAATGTTCGTTTTTAGCTTCTTTATGTTCTTACCGATATTAAGCATTTCTATTAGCGCTTTTAACTTTGCAGAGCCGTTTGAACTTGAATCCATATCATTAGGTTCATTTTTTGGCCTTTTTGACCTTGATATACAATATCCCACCTTTATCCGACATTTTATATATTGCTTTGAAAATGCAAACTATCGTGAGAGCATTTTCAATAGTCTTTTTGCAGGATTGACGACCACAATTATTTGTAGTTTGATTGGTCTTACTGTTACCATTATTTTTAGCCGATACCATTTCACGGGTAAAAGATATTTTCAAATTTTAGCTATTGTTCCATTAGTTTCACCTCCATTTGTTGGCGCGTTTGCGTTAAGCCGCTTGTTAGACAGAAATGGCATCGTTGCCAATTTTTTTCAGCTCTTCATACCTGATTTACCTGATTTACTTGGTTCATCTATTTGGGCAATTATTTTCCTACAATCTATCCACCTTTGGCCACTAATGTTCTTCAACACAGCAGCTTCTTATAGTAAAATTGATCCTGCTCAAGAAGAACAGGCAAGAAACCTAGGAAGCTGGGGTTTAAATCTTTACAGGCAAATAATACTCCCCCTAGTCACACCAGGATTCATTGCAGGCGCCGTACTTGTGTTTATATGGTCTGTCAGTGATTTAGGTACTCCAATTGTGCTAAACTTCCACAAATTTGCCCCTTTCCTTGCTTTTAGGGATATATCAGATCAGGAAGCATCTTATGTCGAAGCTGCCTATGCATTAGTAATAATTCTACTTGTTGTGAGTTTATTAGCACTTTTATTCGCATCTAAGGTCGTGGGAATGAGAGATTATGCTCCAGAGAAAGTATCTGGAATGGAACAAACACGGTTAATGCAACAGGCTTCAAGACCAAAAACAATATTGATATTGTTTCTACTTTCATTCCTCTCATTATTATCCTTATTACCCCACATTGGACTTATAGTTGTCGCTTTCGTTGAAAGAATCAAATATGGGGAAATTCTTCCAACACTCTGGACTTTTGATGGCGTTACAACAGCCTTTGGGAAAGCAGACATCGTTACGATGATTTTCAATTCCCTTGTCTACTCTGCTTTGGCAATGATCATTACTATTGCATTAGGAGTAGTAGTAGCTTATCTAATAGTCAGAAAAAAGAATCTTAAAGGTATCAGCATTATAATGACTATTATAGGGGCTTATGTTGGATTACTACTAGGTTCACAATTAACAGGCAATATAACAAATACCCTAGAAAGAAATTTGTTACTTTATGGGTTTTGTTTTGTCACAGCACTTGCATTTTTCCTTGTTGGACGATCTCTTAACCTTAGATGTTTAGAGATATTTTCAACGATGCCTTTTGCAGTTCCAGGAATTGTGTTAGCTGCGGGATATCTCACCTTCTTCAGTCCTATCGATTCGATCTGGGGATTATTGCCTACTGAATTCGATGGAATTCCAATACTTGGAATTTTTACTGGAATTCTAAGACAATTCCTTGTATTTTTCACGGGTGAGCTGTTCTCTTTATTGGGAAATCCGAATAATCCACTTAACTTTCGATTCACATCTTTTTGGTTTATTCTAGTTGTTTCTTATTCTATGAGAAGGATGCCTTACACCGTGCAGTCATCAACTGCCATATTGAGACAGATTCATGAATCATTGGAAGAAGTAGCACATAATTTGGGAGCTTCATCAGCTACTACTTTTAGGCGAATTACTCTACCACTCATGACTACTGGGGTGCTAGCAGGTGGAATTTTGACATTTATCACAAGTTTCACAGAAGTTTCAACTTCTATAATGATTCCAACAATCAACGGGCCTTTTTTACCATTTTATTCTTATAGTAAAGTCTCAGATCCTTTAACAAAAGGGATTTATGATGAGATAACCCGAGGTGCTGAAACGATGCCTGCGGGGGTTATGGGGATAGTTCAATTGCTTGTCGCTGCAATAGGTATGACCTTAACTCAGAAACTTCTTGGTGAAAGAACAGGTACCGCATTTGGAGGTTAACTCCTTGACACAAGAGCCCGCTAATAAGTTGTTACACTATTCAAAATTAACAATTCAATATCTCCAGCAATTCATAAAAGCAGTACCTAGTCTAATAAGAGAATACAAGGCCGCTATAATTATCATTGTTGCGTGGATCTTCGTAAGTGAAATTGCTGG
>JBHLPQ010000060.1:0-18642 GCA_048939265.1 Promethearchaeota archaeon | reverse complement strand
GTCAGATGAAATGATAACCAACATGGAATTATCAATTATAGAAATAATATCTCAACATAGAGACATTCATTTTTTGAGCATTATGGCACAGATACAGCAGATGAGCAGTATCACTAATCAACCCTTTAACAAAAACCAATTTAATGAAAGCTTGGCGAAACTGGAAATGAAAGGTTATATTAGGCGTCTTCCAAGTAATCCTGAAACTTTCGGAATAACTGAAAAGGGACGAGAATTATTATAATTGGTGTAAACAACTCACATTGAAGTAATAATCTTCATATTAATGATTCCTTTAGCAAAAACACTCCCATTGTAGAGAAATTGTTTGAAGCCATAACTTTCCATAGAATATCTCAATTCTCTTAAAGTATTTTGTACAATCTTCTTTGGTCGGAGATAGAATTGTTTATAAGCCCATTTTGTCATAAGTTTCATTTCTTCTCGTGATATACCAGAGATTTCAGTAATAGGAAAAAAAAGGTTGTATTTACTATAATCATGTTCCTTTATTTTGCCACTTGTTAACATCTTTTGATAAAATTCAGTCCCAGGATAAGGTGTGGCTAGCGTGAATAATGCCAATTCAGGATCTAAACGATGAATTACCCAGTTGACCGTATTGATAATTGTCTGTTTAGTTTCCCCAGGAAATCCAAAAGAAATTGACGCCAAAGTATCCATATGGGCTTTTTTGGCGTTATCGAAATACTGTTCCACTTGTTTGATAGAGGTTCGCTTTCGTATTTGGTCTAAGATTTCTTGATTCCCAGATTCAACACCAACGAAAACAAGACGACACCCTGCTTTTCTCATTAAGTTTAAGAGTTCAAGTTCCCCAACATCTGCTCTTGTTGTTGCTCCCCAATAGATATCTTTTATTTGTGAAAGGGCGTGAACTAATTGTTTAACCCTTTTTTTGGATATGAAGAACAAATCATCAACAAAAGCTATAGCTTTCAAGTCCATTACTTCACGTAAAAAACGAATTTCATCGGCAATCTTCTCTGGTGAGCGCGGACGCCATTTAGCCCCATAGAAAGCTGAAACACTACAAAAATCACAGGAGTAAGGGCATCCTCTGCTTGTTATAACTGAAGTCGCTGGGAAAGATGAACCAAAGATGCGGTATTTATCCATGGGAAGGAGATGCCGAGCTGGTAATGGAAGAGTATCAAGATTTTTAATAGGAGGAGCTAATTCATTATGGACAACTTGGTTATTATTTCGTAAATAGGAAATACCTTTGATTTGAGCCCAGTCGTGTCCTTTCTCAACACTCTGTACGAATTCTAATGTGGTGTATTCAGCTTCTCCTTTGAAAACCACGTCTACATTGCCATCAGATAACTGTAAACTTTCCGTTGGCATTGCTGTGGGGTGGTATCCTCCCAAAGCGACATATGGAACACCCTCTTCTTTAGCAATTTGAGCTGATTTTAAAGCAGCATAAAAATTAGGTGTGAGAGTTTGAATTCCGACAAACTCTGGATTAAACTGTTTTAAAAATCTACGATAATCTTGAGATGAATATCCTAAAACCGAACAATCCAAGATGCGAACGTTAGAATAACCATTCTCTTCCAACACCGCAGCAATGTACCCCAATCCTAAAGGTGGTGCCGTGAAGTTCAAAAAGGCCAGTTGATACTTTGTTACCTCCTTTCGCTCTGTAGGTGGTACAAGGAATAGAATCTTCACCCTGAAAACCACGAAAGACTCGTCTATCAGGCTTAATAAAATGAATGTCTACAATGTTTACGTTTGAACCACATGTAAAACAAAATTATAAATAATCACCTAAATTTGCGGAATATCATATTTTACATCACACTAACTCTTTCAATCTGAACTAAAAGCATTCTCAGTGATGGGATATTCTATGATTGACTCAGAGCTTACTCATTTCGGAATTTTTCTTATAGCTGGATTAGCAAGTCCAATTGTCATTAAGATAGTTCAATATTTACTTGCACCGAACATTCCGCGTTTAAAAGCAGCAACTTCAACTTACGAGTGTGGAGAGAAGCCAATAGGAGAAGCACAAGTCCGGTTTAATACCCAATTCTACACATTTGCAGTAGTATTTGTAATATTCGATATTTTATCTATATTATTCCTTTTATGGGCATTTGCGTTCCAAATTATTGATGCTACTGTTACGGCAGTCCTCGTAATGGGATTGTTTGCGCTTTTTATTTTTATCGGGCTCAGTTTTTGGATGAAAAAAGGAACAATGACTTGGGTGTAAGAATCATGTCAAAGATGAAACAAGTAAAGGGGTATCTTCGTAATTCAATCCAAAAAACTTGGGGAATAAAGAAGGAATGTGAAGAGCTTGGTAAACTTGAAATATATGAACCAATGCCTAATGTTGTTCTAACTCACTCACGGAACTTTGTTACTGTCATAATTAATTGGCTTAGAAATTGGTCTCAGAGATGCAGCCTTTATCCTGTTTATATCGGTATGAAATGTTGTGCTATGGAAATGGGTGCAGCAATGGCCAGTCGTTATGATACACAACGTCTAGGTATTCTTGCTCGAGCGAGTCCTAGACATTGTGATGTTCTATGGGTTAATGGCCCCGTTTCTGTCAAATTTGCACCTCGGCTACGGGATATTTATGATCAGATGCCTGCGCCAAAATGGGTGTTTGCTACAGGTGAGTGTGCCATCAGCGGAGGGCCTTTTTGGCAAGCCCCTACAATCTTAGAAGGTACAGATCAAGTTGTACCTGTAGATGTTTATGTTCCTGGCTGCCCCCCCCGTCCAGAAGCCATGTGGGCTGGACTTCATCGCCTCCAAGAAAAAATCAGAGCTGATGGGATATTTATTCCTGAACCATTACTTGAAGAACCTAGAGAATTTTATGACCGCAATCCTCCAATGACGGATTTCAGGTTACGTTACAATGATTTAAAAAAGGAGGTAGAGAAGTGACTGATATAGAAAATCATACGAATAAGTTAAAAGAAACATTTGGTACCAAATTGTCATTGGTAGAGATTGTTTCACCCACTCGTATTCGGTTACATATTCATGTTGATGATATAGAAGCGATTATGCTGTATATTGCTTCTGAATTGAACTTTACATCATTAGCAGCGATTTCAGGGGTGGATTATGAGACCTATTTCGAGGTTGTTTATCATCTTGACAGGTGGGATGGAGATACCACTGTTATCCAGGTTCATGTCAAAATAGAGGATCGTCAAAATCCAAAGGTTCCTTCTGTAACATCTATCTGGGGCTCAGCAAACTGGCATGAGCGAGAACTCTTCGATCTTTTTGGGATTAAGGTCGAAAATCATCCAAATTTAAAACGACTTCTTCTCCCTGAAGAATGGGATGAGTATGAACACAAACACATTTCTGAATTACATCCAATGCGCCGTGATTATCAATTACCCGAAAAACCATTTGCATTCAAACTTCAAGAGAAATGACGAGAAGTGATGAAGTCATGAGTGAACAGATGTATATTCATATGGGTCCCCAACACCCAGTAAATCATGGTTTATGGACTTTGAAAGTAAAAACTGCAGGAGAACTCGTTATTGATGTGGAGGTGTTGATAGGTTATATCTTCCGGATGATAGAGAAGATTGCAGAAACGCGTCCATATAATGCTATTCAGCCATTAACAGATAGACTTTGCTATAATTCAGCAATGAGTTGGGAAGCATCTTATACCATGGCTGTTGAAAAACTTCTAGGCTTAGAAATTAGTAAACGAGCCCAATATATTCGTACAATTATGTTAGAGCTTCAACGTATTGCCTCACATTTAACTTGGTTATCAGCTTTCACGGCGGACGTAGGGGTTATTTCTATGCAGGTCATCTCATTTAGAGAAAGAGAATATATTTTAGATCTGTTAGAACATGTAACAGGATCACGGATGATGTATAACTACTTCACTGCTGGTGGGTTGCGAAGAGATCTCCCAGAAGGGTTTATGGGAGATTGTTATAGTCTGACTAATTACCTAGAGGAGCGAATACAGGAATATAGAGCTATTCTTGAAGATTCCAAGGTTTTTCGGCTTAGAAGTGAACAGGTAGGAATATTACATAAAAATGATGCGCTAAATCTTGGTGCTACTGGACCTGTATTACGTGCTTCAGGAGTAAAAGCTGATTTACGGAAAATTGAGCCATACTTAATATATGATGAACTAGAATTTGAAGTTCCAGTACGGACGAATGGAGATTGCTTTGCACGCTATGAAATCCGAATGGAAGAAATGTTCCAATCCATCAAGATAGTTCGTCAAGCTCTTGAACAAACACCAACAGAGGGGGAGATTTATCAAAAACCTCCTCGTAAATTGCCTTCAGGTGACGTTTACTTCCGAACAGAAGATCCTCGCGGAGAAGCTGCTTTTTATATTGTTGGAAATGACGAGAGAACTCCCTACCGCGTAAAGATAAAATCCCCTGCTTATTCTAATTTAGCAATAATTAATTCTATACTAAAAGGCGTCAAGGTTGCGGATATAGCGCCTACAGTTGCCAGTATTGATCTGTGTATGGGGGAAATAGACCGATAGGTGAAGAAAATGGGTTATGGCTTGTATGATTGGCTTGTTGATGGTGTGATTCTCCCAATCTTAACTGAACTTATTTTACCATTATTAAATCAACCACTAGTCACAATAGATCAGATTAATCCATTAAGGTCTTTTCTCATTGATGCGTTGGAAATGACTACCATTCTTATTTTTCTGATTGTTAACACAATTTTATTAATCCTGTTAGAAAGGAAGGTTGCATCTGGAAGAGCGTGGAGAGCACGAGGTCCTGTTTTTATTGATTTAAACTGGGGACACTTCTTCTCATGGCCCTTTGGTAAAAGAACAGTTAAAATTGGGTTATTACAGAATATTGCAGAATTTTTAAAATTCTTCTCAAAAGAAGATATTGTACCCGAAAAAGCAGACAAATTCCCTTTTAATCTTGGTTTTTTTGCTTTTGTAGTTGCTCCTCCGTTCGTACTTGGAGCTTTATTACCACTGGGAACCATTACTGTAATTGCAGACCCAGCTGTTGGCTTTTTATTGGTTTTTGCCCTTTTTTCCTTATACCCTGTTGGTGTTCTTATTACTTCGTGGTCTTCAAATAACAAATACTCTCTCCTGGGAGGATTTCGGGGAGCTGCGCAAATGATAAGCTATGAAATTCCATTAATGCTTTCTATTGCTGCAGTGGTATTAGCCACAAATTCTTTCTCTTTAGTTGGTATTGCAGAACACCAGACTATAACTGGATGGGGATTACCTTTTGCTTTTCTGATGCCAATTGGCTTCATGGTGTTCATGATTTCGTTGGCAGCTGAAACAGAGAGAATTCCCTTTGATATTCCTGAAGCTGAAGCTGAGTTGGTAATGGGTTGGAGAACTGAGCTTACTGGATTTCGATATATGATGTCAATGGCGACAGAATACTTCATTCTCTTAATTGGTGCCTTTATTGGAGTCTTTCTCTTTTGGGGAGGCGCCTATTTACCTTTTGGTATTCTCAAAGGAGAAATCGAGTCAATTCATCTTCTTGCATTCATAATTGTTACAGTTAAATTGTGGTTATTCGTCTTTTTATTTGTCTGGGTTCGTGCTTCGTTACCGAGGGTGAGAATAGACCAATTACTTGATATTGGATGGAAGAGATTAATTCCTCTAGCAATTCTGAATATTATCTTCGTAATTATTGTTATTATTAGCAACCCCCAATTATATGGAGTGATGGGATAAATGGTAAATTTCAGCTATATACCAAATCTGTTAATAACTCGGCCATTAGCCTATATCTTCAACCATTTCCTCAGGAGACCGATCACAATCCCTGATGGCGATCGGAGGAATAAAGATACAATATACTTCCCAGAGGAGCTTGCGAAAAAAGGCCAAACAATCTTGGATAGGGATTTTTCTTTTTCAGATGTTTTTAAACAGACTCCTCATATTTCACCTAATTATCGTGGATTATTAGCTCTGAATCTTATGAATTGTACGGGTTGTAAAGCCTGTTTCCGAGCATGTCCAAATAAATGTATTGAAATGGTTCTAGTTGAACCTCAACCTCCTCACTGGGAGAAAAAACGACCGTTGGAATCACCTCAAATGTTCATTGGTCGTTGCATGTATTGTGGTTTATGTGTTGACGCCTGTAATTTCAATGCCTTATTTCATTCAGCAGGATTTGATGGAGCGTCCTCACGAAAAGAAGACTTACATTATAGCTATCTGGATTTATACGATGTTTTCAAGCTATATTTCCCAAAAGAACATGGTAAGCAACAAAAAGAGTATATAGAGACTCATGGAAGATCCATAGAGGAATTTTTGACTTCTGAGAAGAAAAACACGGATGAATGAAAATGGCACTGATTGGTACTGAGATATTTCAAGCTTTAGAATTGCTAGTTTTATTTCTATTGATTCTTTACACAACAGGTTCAGCATTCCTAGCTGTAACAGTTAAGAGTGTCTATCATGCCGTCTTATGGTTAATTTTCACGTTACTAGGGGTAGCAATGATATTCCTTCTCTTTGCTGAATCAGCGTTATTACTTGTGGTTCAAATGATTGTATATGCTGGGGGGATCACGGTTCTAATGTTGTTTGCAATTTCTCTTTCTGGAAAAGAAGCGATGTTCGAAGAAAAAAAGGAATTAAAATTATTAGATTGGCGATTAAGTTTTGCGGGTGGATTTATCTTACTTATTATTGCGTTTTATGTACTCTCACAAGTCAGTCCTATTTTCTGGCAAAAACCTGACCTAACAAACAAACCCAGCGAACTAGAATTAATAGGAAACTTGGCTGAGATGCTATTCACAGTCCATGGCGGGACGTTATTAGTGTTAGGATTCCTATTACTCGCAGCAATGCTTGGTAGTGTTTACCTAGTTAAAAAAGAGGTGGAAGACTTATGACAGACTTTGATGCTTCGATTTTTATCGCAATTGCCTTAATTTTGTTCTTAATTGGATTTGCTGGATTTATTAAGTCGCAATCAGCAGTACGAATGCTCATATCAATAGAAATAATGATAAACGCTGCTAATATTAATTTTGCAATTTTTGCGTTATATAATGACCTAACTTTTATAACTGGGCATGTGGGTGTTATTATCAGTATTGCGTTAGCCGCTGCTGAAGCTGCAGTCGGTTTAGGGATCATTTTATCGATTTTTCGGACTCATGGTACAATAGATGCATCAGACTTCGTAGAATTGAAAGGATAATGTCGGTGAAAAACAATGGCAGAGATAATCTTTGGTAACTTATCGTTTCTGATATGGTTAATTCCAATCCTTGCTTCATTTATTGTACTTTTCTTAGGTAAGTATGTTGATAAAACCGCTGATGGAAATGCAATTGCACTAGTTGCAATGGGAACTAGTTTTCTTCTGACCCTTCTGATATCAGGACAGGTATTGCTTCAGTTACTTTTCGGAAACCATCATATCGAAGAAGGGAGTGGTCTTCCATTATTAGAGAATAGTTACCCATTATTTAATTGGATTGAAATCGGGAATTTTAAACTTGAAGTGGGGGTTTTGATAGATCCTCTATCTGCAGTTGTTGGTTTAATGGTAGCTTTCCTTGCTTTTCTAGTTGTTGTTTACAGTAGAAGTTATATGTCTCATGATAGTTCACCTCGATATTATGCAGAAGTTCTACTATTTTCTGCTGCAATGTTAGGTCTTGTTTTTTCACCTAACTTTATTCAATTGTTTTTATTTTGGGAGATTATGGGAGTTTGCAGCTATTTACTGATAGGATACTTCTATGACAAAGAAATCGTTCCTGAAGGGCAACCACATCCTGCATCTGCCGCAAAGAAAGCTTTCTTGACAACCAAGGTTGGAGATGTCTTTCTATTTGTAGGAATTATACTCCTATGGGTTCAAACACATACCTTCGATTTTATTGAACTTCGTGAGGTCCATAATATTGAGCCAGGATTATTAGTAGTAATAGCCTTATGTATATTTGGAGGAGCAGTAGGAAAATCAGCTCAATTCCCGCTTCATGTTTGGTTACCAGATGCTATGGCTGGTCCAACAACAGTCAGTTGTCTAATTCATAGCGCAACCATGGTGAAAGCTGGAATATTTTTAGTTGCCCGAAGTTATTTCTTATTATTTGAACATTCAGAAGATGCTCTATTGATTGTTGCCTTAATAGGCGGGATTACAGCTATTATGTCTGGTACAATTGCTTTAGTTAAAACAGATATAAAGGGGGTGTTGGCATACAGCACAATTTCCCAATTAGGATACATGACCATTGGATTAGGCGTTGGAGGAATGGCTGTAGCTGTGTTTCATATAATTAATCATGGGATTTTCAAAGCGTTACTCTTTTTATCTGCAGGTTCTGTGATTCATGGCTCTGGAACTCAAGATATTCGTGAGATGGGTGGACTAAAGGAGAAAATGCCCCATACATGGAAAGTTATGTTAATTGGATCGCTTTCCTTAGCAGGAATCGGAAATGGTTTTTTCAGCAAAGATGCAATAATTCTCCATGCATTATACAAAGCTCAACATTCAGAACTTGGAATGTTAATCTGGTTAGTGTGGCTTTCATCAGTAATAACAGCTTTTCTAACGGCTTTCTACATATTCAGAATGTGGTTCCTTGTATTTCCAGGTACAAATCGGAATCCTGGACATCATATCCATGAATCTGATCCGTGGATGACGATACCATTATGGTCATTAGCATTAGTCTCCTTAATCCTAGCGGGGATATATTCACTTGGAAATATTCCAATTCTAAACATTGGGATTGATCTCCTGAACTTCGAACATCACCTAGTGGAATGGCTGGAAGGGCCATGGATTCATGTTCCCCACCCTGGCTTAGATATCACAATTTTAACCCAAGCTTCATCACTTATCCTAGCGATTTTAGGAATCGGTTTAGCATATCTAATCTATTATCCGCGATCAGAAGCTAAATTTAGTTTCATTGAAGGTGATCCATCATTTAGTGTTGAGGTTGCAAAATCCTCTGATTCGATCACAAAGGTACAAGTTGGAATACGTTCATTTGTACGTAAAATGAAAATATCTCCCCCTGGTCGTGGTATTCAACATGTTTTAGAAACTGGGTATTATATTGATGCCCTATTTCTTGGAATAGTCTTTTTTGTTTATGAATATTACTGTGAGGCAATGAATTGGATTGAACGGAATGTTTTCGATGCTGCAGTTCGCTTTACTGGAAGACTAGGGTATGAACTCTGTGGTATCTCTAAATGGTGGGATGATCATATAATAGATGGCTTAGTTCGTTTGACCGCAAAAGTATCAGTAGCTCTCTGTGGATTAGCAAAAGCTACAGATGAACGAGTGATTGATCATGGGATTATTCGAAATTCAGCAAAGGGAGTTATGAAAACTGGAGGCTTTCTTCGTCGAATTCAAACGGGGGTTGTAGAAAATTACGCTCTCTATACCCTCTTAGGGGCAATTTCTCTTATTATATTCGCGATTATTATAGCAGGGGTGGTACCCCTCTAATTAAATAAATGAAGGTTGAAGACAATGAATATCGATGTAGCACTATTTGATTTTGGTGAAATTGGAATAGGTGTATTAACCTTAATATTTTTCCTACCAATTTTGGCGGCTCTTCCAACTTGGCTAGTGGGTCGTGTTCGTAATGAGCTATCGAAGTACTTTGCTTTGATAATGAGTGGTATTGTCTTGCTACTCTCTATTTTAGCTTGGATGATGTTTGAAAATAATGCTCTATTACCAACAATATTCCAAGCAGACCGAACTAGACTAGCAACAGGTGGCTGGGCGCTAGTTGAAGAGATTCCTTGGATTGAGGCAGTAGGAATGAACTATTCAGTAGGAGTAGATGGTTTAAGTATGCCATTAGTTTTACTTGGTAGCTTCATCTTTTTTGTTGCTGTACTAGCCTCATTCAAAGATATTCATGAAAGGGAACCAGCATACTACGCCATGCTTATGTTATTAGAGACTGGTGTATTAGGAACTTTTATTGCAACTGATTTTGTAATTTTTTATGTTGCTTGGGAATTAGTACTTGTTCCGATGTTCTTTCTAATTGGGATATGGGGTGGGCCCAAAAAGGAATATGCTGCAATCTACTTCTTCATCTATACCCATGTCGCGTCGCTGGTTATGCTTTTGGGTATAATTGGGATCTGGTTACAATCTGCAAGCTTACGTGGGCCTTTAGGTGGAACTTTCTCATTTGAGATTTTAACTCAATTAAACTTCGGGGCAGAACCGTTTGTACTACTAATCTTCCTTGCTCTGTTATTTGGATTCATTGTGAAAGTTCCAAGTGTTCCATTTCATACTTGGTTACCCCTCGCTCATGTGGAAGCTCCAACTCCCGGATCTATGATACTAGCAGGTTTATTGCTAAAAATGGGTGGCTATGGCTTACTACGAATGGGTGGTTGGTTTTTACCAGAAGCATTATCGGAGTTTGCTTGGTTAGTTGCACTAATTGGTTTAATTTCCCTCTTATACGGTTCCTGGGTTGCACTCAGACAAGTAGATATGAAGAGTCTAGTAGCTTATTCATCAGTTGGTCATATGGGAATTGTATTATTAGGAGTGGCCACACAAACAGATATAGGATTAGCTGGTGCAATGTACATGCAGATTGCTCACGGAATAATCTCCCCCCTGATGTTTTTCCTTGCAGGTACTATCGGCCATTCAGCTCATACACGTGATATTCCCAAACTAAAAGGGATAGCAAAAAACATGCCTGTGACCGCAGGAGTATTAGTATTTGGATCTTTTGCTAGTGCTGGTTTACCAGGATTAGCTGGTTTTTGGTCGGAATTATTGACTTTTATTGCCCTTTTCAACTGGAGTGGACAAAGTATACCCATTATTGGTATCATATTGACTGGAACAGGAATAGCTATGATCGGAGTTCTTGGAATCATTTTCACAGCTGCTTACTATCTATGGATGCTTCAACGTACAGTTTTTGGAGATGTCAACCCAGAGTTAGAGCATGCACATGACGTTTCACATTGGTCTCAGTATGCTACATTAGCATTACTCTGTATATTTACCTTAATTTTTGGGATATTTCCTGCACCTATATTAGATTTAATGGAAACAGCAACTACATTCTTTGGGATACAATTTTGAAATAATGATAACTATACCAGAGGTGAAAAGAAACTATGAGCGACATCTGGATAATTTTACTCCCCTTCATCATCCTAGTAGGAACAATTCTCATTTGCCTTATCCTAGAGGCTTTTGATTTTGATCGCAGAGCATTCGGAATTATTTCAATTCTAGGCGGTCTTATTTCGTTGTATATTCTAATACTTGGAATTAATTCTGATGTTGTTCATGTTTTTGGGAATCCAGCTGACTTACTTGACATAACAAGCGATTCAGGCCTATTTGTCATTGATAATTTCTACCGTTTCTTTGCAATGATATTTCTTATAGTTCTACTATTTGTTACTACCTCAAGTATTGATTACATAAGTTCTGAACGAACTATCGGAATCTACTATGTCTTATTAATCTTTTCAACAATTGGAATGATGCTAGTTGCAGCAGCAAATGATCTCCTTGTACTTTTTGTAGCTTGGGAACTAGGTAGTGTTCCCACCTATGCTCTCGCAGCATTTCAAAAGACGAAAGCAGAAACTAGTGAAAGTGCGTTGAAATTTTTCTTAATTGGTGCAATGTCTTCAGCCTTCATCCTTTTTGGCATTTCACTAGTTTATGGCATTGTTGGAACAACAAGCATTGATAGTGTTATCCCATCGTTTGCAGAGCCACGGAATTTCTCTCCACTCCATCTTCTGGCATTAATGTTCTTACTTGTCGGATTCGGATATAAAATTGCTGCTGTTCCATTTCATGCATGGGCAGTAGATGTGTATCAAGGAACTCCGACCACAATTACAGCCTTTCTAGCTGCAGGGTCAAAATCATTGGGCTTTGTGGCTATATTTCGAATAATAGTTGCTGGTTTGACAGAGATAGATATAATCTGGGGGTACCTTTTTGCCGTCTTAGCAATCCTAACAATGACTCTAGGAAATGTTGTAGCATTAGTACAAGAGAATATCAAACGTATGTTGGCTTATTCAAGCATTGCTCATGCAGGTTATATTCTCATTGCCCTAGCTGCGGTAGCTAGTACTCCAATTTCAGCAGCCATTGGGGATTTAGATTTTTCTGTTGCTGAATTCTCTATCGCTGCCGCTGAGATGCATATACTGACACATGCAATTATGAAAATAGTTGCTTTCACAATCGTAATTGTTGTAGCATTTTCAATTCATAGTGAGAAAATTGAGGATTATGTTGGTTTACGGAAAAAACATCCTTGGTTAACCTTTGGATTGACAATTGCATTACTGAGCCTTTTGGGTATTCCACCATTGGCTGGATTCGTGTCCAAAGTGCTATTATTTTTTGCTGCTATCTATGCGAACCTCATTTGGTTAGCTGTGATCGGAATAATTAATAGCGCAATTTCTATATTTTATTATCTTCGGGTAATTAAGCTGATGATAGTCGATACCCCTATCGAAGAGCAAAACGAGATTTCTGTTATTCCAGCAGAAAGAATTGTTCCATTTCCAATTCCATTATCCTATCAATTAACTATCGGTCTTTCAGTTCTTCTCATAATCATAATTGGGCTTCTTCCAGCCCCATTCCTTGATTTTGCCCTATCTGCGGCTCAAAATCTATTGGGAACATGAAAAGGAATTTTAAAGGAGCATTTCCACTTAATCCTGATTGAGTAGACATTTTATGGATATAGACGTCCTCATTATTGGTTTGGGGCCTGCAGGTGCAACAGTTCTATCAAAATTAGCACAAATTGTAGGATCAGAGAATACAATTTTAGCTATTGACCATCGATCTAACCCTGGATTTCCAGTTCAATGTGGAGAGTTCATGCCCTCTCCAGAAGAAATGGCTGATTTAATGCCAGATGTTCCGAATTCACGAAAGTTTTTCACGTTTGATAACCAGTTTATCAGTACTCGAACAGACAAAATTTCTTTTGTTTCACCTCTAGGAAAGATAATTCAAACTCCTTTTCAAGGATACTCCCTTCATCGTGGAAATTGGATTACTCACCTGATTGAAGAGGGGAAAAGAAAAGGAGCTGAAGTTTGGTTGTCTGCCTGTGCTGTTAATATGGAAAGGTCAAAAGTAACAATTAAACAAATGGATCAGAAATCGATTCAAATAACACCTAAGGTTATTGTAGGAGCAGATGGAGTAAATTCAAAGATTGCACAGTGGAATAGATTGCATGAGAAAAGACCTGATAAGGATTATGTGATTGTTAAACAACACTTAATGACAAATCTGAGTTCTGATTTCGATCCAACCGATGTTCAAATGTTTTTTGGTGACAAGTATTCCCCTGGTGCCTATTCTTGGATCATTCCAAAAAGTAACAATTCTGCAAATGTAGGTGCTGGAGTCCGTCTTCCAATGTTAAGAAATGGAATGAATGTCTCTAAAGCACTATCCAACTTGGTAAATGAACACCCAGTAGCAAGCCAGATTCTCAAAGGAGCTAGAATTGATCACACCATTGCTGGTGTTGTTCCTGTAGGACTTCCACTTTCAAATACCGTAAATTTAAAATCACAAACCCTATTAGTCGGTGATGCAGCTTGTCAAATTGTATCGAGCGTTGGTGGAGGGATCCCACCGTCCATGGTGGCAGGGACAATTGCAGCTAGGATTATTGCAAAGTTCTTTGATGGTACTGGCTCTCTTTCGGAATATCAGAGCAGATGGCATGAAAATATGATGAGAGTGCTGCTTAATGCATACAAACTACGTCAATTTTTTGACAAAATATCATCAGGGAAAGATTCTAGGATTCAATGGTATATGAATCGATTGAAATCTGGCGATATCAACAAAGTTGTTCACTGTGCCGTCCCATGGAAAGTCTCATTAGCGTTTCCTTTTGTACGCTTTTTAAATTGGATTATTACTTGAATTACCACTTTTTAGTCGAGTATAAAGTATTTACAGAAAAATAAAGACCGAAAAGACCAGAAATTTCTATTAATGAATACATGGTATTCTTGAGATCATTTACTCAAGCTTTTTGATTTCTCTTGTTTACTGATAGAATTGGCTTTTTCAGATATCTGATAGGAAAGGGATAGGAATAGAAAAAAATATTCTCAGAGAATTGAGTATCTTGTTTTTTGATCCTGTAGATATCACGTATCTTTACTTTATTATTTTTCGTTGAAATTTCAAAAGAATCCTCGTCAATGGTTAGTTCATTTATCTTATTTTCATTTTTACTTTTTGTTACCATATCTGATTCTGGGTAAACCTGAGTCAAAGGCCTTAATAAAGCTATGTACAATACAGTTCGAAATTTCCTCCCAAAGTTGTTTCTTTTTCCTAGTTATTGATAGAATAGAGGAGGTTTCCCTTTTTAAATCCATCTAGTATAACCAGGCATCGAGCAGCACTTTGGAAGTGGTTCATGATGACATTCATCACCGCCAACCGCGCAGATAAAACTTGGAATTCCTTCTACTTCTCCTACTACCATTTCTTTGTCACAATGTTTGGGGATTGGGGAGACAACTTTTCCACAATTTTGGCATCGATATGAAGGCATGAATTATTTCTCCTAATTAATATATCTTGATTTATTTCCTTCAACGTCTCTAAATGTTTGTTTAGAAACAATTAGATCGTAGTTCAAAGGAATTGATAACTGGTTTAAGTGACTAAATAATAGATTCACTTCCTCTTTTTAACCCTAACTGAAAGATAAGTGATTGCTACTCCTGCAATTATCGCCCCTATTCCAAAGATCAGAAGAGTGAGTCGACTTGATGTTATATTCACTTCTAGTCTAGTATTCTCTATTAAACGGCTCCCATTCAAGATTTGTGTGGAATTCCAATCCTCTATAACTCCTACTATAGTGAATGATCCACTACCTAATTGAGTGTTTAAACTAGTTTCATTAAGGTTTGTTAAATTCATAGCTAGAGGATAAGTGATAAGATCACGTAATAAAATAGTATAGTTAGCTTTAAAAGCGAGAATATTATCACTTGTGTTAAATGGAAACTGTTTAAATAATGTAGAAACGCTGTTCGTGAAGGTATTGTAAATTTCTTGAGTTGTTAATAATAATAATTGATTAAATGGATTCTCTGCAGAAGTTGTTGTTAACATACCTTTTACAGAAAATACTGTATTGGGTTGTAGTAGATAATTCGTTGTTTCGAACTTAATTGCAATGGTTGGTGAGAAAATAGTTGATGAAGCCTGAAATGAGCTTCGAATCGATTTCGAATCAATTGTATGGGAGCCAATTATTGGACCCAAAGTAAATCCAATAACTAGTAGAACTACCCCAAAACCCATTATAGGACCATCAAATCGAAAATTTCTTCGCCATTTAGATAATTGGTTTATCTTAATATTTGGCATCATTGGGAAAGCAACATACAAAAGAAATATTACAAATATTAAGAAGTGGATAAAGAAATCGTCAATACTGTAGGCAACAGGTTCATGTCCCCAGATTTCTTCCCGAATTGAAGGGGGCAAATTAACAAAATATGTCGTTAAACCTCGTAAATATGAAACGCCAGAGATTTCGAAACCAATGCCAACGATTGTAGCAGGTAAGATAAACCAAGGCATGACGTCAAATAGAATTTCAAAATTAAACTGATAAAGTCGATCTGATAATGGGTAAAATATTGCTAATGGATACTCTAGATCGAGAAGAATATGAATCAACCACATAATACCTGCATATAGAATACATCGTCCAATGAAACTGCGGTTATCAGTTTCTATCTTCTGTTCATCGGAACTAGGATTAATTAGATATTGGTAATTATAGTAGATTACTGATCCAAGAATTACCATCATCATTGGAACGAGAATGCTATGAAAAATTCCTCTATGGATTCCAATGAAAATATCTAAATCTGGGAAGATTGTGAATAATATCACTATCCAGAAGTATAGTTTTTTCTTCTGAAAAATTTCCTTTTCGGAAGCAGGAATGAACAACCAGAGCAAGATTGCACCTAAACTTAAATGAGTAGGCATCAATGTCATGTTAAACCACAACCTGAATTACAAATAACAATACAGCGAGGAGAATAGTACCAGTTCCAAATGAAATACAAAATTTGTCATATGGAATATTTTTTAATTGTAATAAACTTATCATAGTGATTATACCAACGACTGCGGTTAATAAAATCGTGAAACCCAGTAATAAATAAGGAAATGCAATTTCTCCAATTCTAAGTGTATGAGCCTCGAATGTAAAACCACTTAGAACAAATTCTAGCGCTGTTGCTCCTAAAACTGCTGGAACAGAGATGATAAAACTAACCCGTAAAGCATCACGCTGTGTCAACCCAATAATTAATAGGACTGTGATCGTCATACCACTCCGACTAATACCAGGTAATGCTGCAATCCCCTGAGCCAATCCAAGTAAAAACGCCTCTTTCTGAGTGATAGAATTCAGTTCACGAATTCCCTGTTCTGGTTGCTTGGTGAGAATCAATCCAGTCATGATTAATAGAATTCCAACAGATAATGTGAATAGAATATCTGGGGAGATTGGCAAATTTCTGCTTAATATACTCCAATAAGCTTTTAAAATCAATACGATAGGAATAGCGGTCACGGCGGTTCCTAAAGTGGCTATGAAAGTAATCTTAGTGATTTTAGCATTTATATCAATTAGATCTACAAAATCAGATCGAAAAACCCATAATACAGAGATCATTGTCCCAATATGTAATAATATTGCCAGTGTAACAGCTTCTAGTTCACTTATGCCATAAAAATTAACAAAAAACAGAGACAATTGGCCTTCAGAACTGATAGGGAGCCATTCGATGATTCCTTGAACAAGGGAAAATAAAATAGCAGCGATAATATCAACCAAGAGTTTTCCAACTCCAAAAGACAATTTAAATCTAATAGTTAAGATTGTTCTTCTATGATATCTTTTTATTCACCAAATTTGATTTTGACCAGATTAAGTTTAATAGTTATATAACAGCTTTAAAGTGGATAAGCTATTTTCCATCCCATACCAAAATATTTATAAACATTATGTGAATTTAATATCATGACAGATAAATAAAATGGTGATTATTATGAATCGCAAAAAACGTAATTTTGATGATTTTTGGAATTTTAATTTCAATAACTTGTTTCGTTCGTTCGAAGAAGAACTAAGTACTCTTATGCGCTCTGGTTCTTCTGAATTTTCAGAGAATGGGCCTATTACTTATGGGTACTCAATTCGTATCGGACCCGATACTAATTATCAACCTGAAGTACGTCAATGGGGAAATCTAAATGATTATCGTCATAAGCAAGGGCTTCCTAAACTGGAAATACCTTTAAGAAGATTATCTGAACCTCAACTTCCTGCTACCTCAACTACGACATCAGAGCGGTTCATCGATTTTATTGATGAAGATAACCATCTAAAAGTTGTTGTTGAAGTACCAGGATTCACTAAAGAAACATTAGTAATCGATATCGACGAAGATGGTTCAGAAATCTCACTCACAGGGACTTCTGACGGTAGGCAATTAAATGAGACTATCAAGCTTCCTTCGAAAATAGAAGTGAAGAGCATAAAAAGCACAGTGAATAATGGAGTTCTTGAGATTCGTGGCAAGAAGATTAAGAATATATCGCAAAAATTTAGGGTAAAGATTGACTAGGATGACCCAATTAGTATAAGTACAAAGAGTCTACCATTTTCTTTACCTTTTTAAATTTCAGGAAAAAATAGTCTTAAAGGAAGCGTTGAACTAATGGATACTATGAATCAAGAAGAAGACGAATTTATTCCTCAATACCTATCAAGACTTGAAGAACATGTCCTCTCAGAATTATCATCTCGTGAGAAAAATTATTCGTTTCGCTTTAATGGACTTCGACGGATTCTTAAGGATGTCCACCAACAAAAACTTTCACGTGCTTTAGAACGATTGCAAGAGGATCAATTGATTGAGCGTAATCCTGATGGAGGATATGGTTTAGACCGAAATTCTTATGATATGATTCGTGACTATTATCACAAACAATCACTCTTCCTCGATTATTCTAATTTGAGTTCGGAAACCAAACAAGAATTTACAATAACAACCAGCCGAGATCTCCCAGTAAAGAATATTATTAGCAAATTAGCTGGGAAATATTTTGGGGCATTTCGGTTTATTGGTCATTATTATTCTGATGGAGAGGGACGGTTAGAATGGATACATGCTGATGATCATTCAAAGATTCTTATTTCAGGTTTTTCAGCTTCTAAAATTGAAATAACCGCATATAATGTTACCAAAACAGAAATTAACAAATTCCTAAGTATTCTTCAACAATATCTCTTGGATTATAATATTGTTGCGAAACTTAATGATTCAATGGCAATGGCAAACTAAGAGAGTTTCATGCTGGTGCAATTTTCTCTCTAGATGATTCTCACTCTTGTAAGTCATGTCCTATTCCAAACGTTTATAAGTACCATCAAAAGGGTGGAGGGGTGAGGTAATTATAATGAGGAATTACGTTCTCCCCTATTAGAGTTTTTCAG
>JBHLPQ010000212.1:0-6219 GCA_048939265.1 Promethearchaeota archaeon | reverse complement strand
AACTTGTTTTAATACTAAAAATACCAATTATAATCCCAAATAACAATGATAGGAAACCAAATCTAAACAACAAGGGTAGGAAAACATATCTAAACCATTGATTCGTTAATTCATTGATCGATACTTCATTTATGTCTAAAAAAAGCATCCTTTGTTTTGCATAAGACATAAGAAAGTCATTACCCAGAAAATCGCCTAAGAATAAAACCATAATCAATCCAAACTCGATCAATGCAATAACTACAAAACCAATAATAATAATACCAATTCTAAATCCAGTGTTGGATCTAAGAAAACGCTGAATTCTACTGATCCTAGAATGTTCTGGAGAAGTTTTCTTATATAAATTATTAGGGCTCATTGTTCATTTACTATAAGAGAGATAGTTTAAAAACTTTAAATGTCTTTGAAGATGTTAAAAATCGATGTATACTGAAAATTCGCTAGGTGGAATTATTGACGATATTTGAACATTTCTTTAGCTTGGGTCTCATTATTGCCGGATTAAGTTTTGGTTTTATGCTAGGTGGATTTGTTTGGCATTTTACTGATCTTAGAAAATTAATCCCCAGATTATTTGACGAGTACAAACAAGACGAGTTATCAGAAAACTTAGCTAAACTTGATAAGAGTCTAGTGGGAAGTGCACGCAGAATCTTTTTCTCTGGGTTTTTCTTTGCTGTGGGTATATTTTTATCTATTATCGGTGTACAATATAATTAGTTTCTTGCTAAAGAAAATAGCTATACATAGATCGTTGCTTTTATTCATTCTATAATTAAGAGTTAATTAATAATGTGTCAGAGAGCGTCGGTTAAGGAAGAAAATTAATTAAAAGGTAATTAGTAAATTGTCATTGATCGTTGGTATTACAGACGAACCTCCTTATATTCTCATAATTTTAATTTGATTCATATTTTTGAAGTTGAGAATTCTGTGAGTGTTCAACTCTCAACCACTTCGCTTCCCCCATGCGAATCTCGCCTCTCACAAGAACGAGGTCCTCTGAAGGAATTTCAGGAAATTATAGGCAGAGGACCACCTGAATGACACACCTCCAGAGTTAACTCTTTTATTCAGTCATTTTCGAGATTTTCTGCTTCTTAGCAGCGATGAAATAAGAAGAAGTGTAACTAGAAGAGTGAATCCCGAAGTTGAACTAGAAGTGGAAGTCGAACTGGAAGCGCCTGTCGAGCTGCCACTAATGCTGAATTCAATCGAGTCAAAGCCAAGATTCTCTGCTTTGTCAATTGCTTCCACTTTTAAGGTATAAATTCCTGGTTGAGTAATAGTGGTAAGAATTGATCCATTTGGGACATAACCTATGCTCATTCCATTCACAAAAACCGTGATTGTATAATTATTGGCTTCCTCAACAGAGTATAATAATCGTGGTATATCTCCTATTTCTCCATAAACCTCATCACTCGTAGGTGATATGATTTTCACCTCAGGATTGACATTATCGGTTGTTAAAGTAAATTCTGAAGATTTCACGTGAATTGTTCCATGAGCAATGATTTCCCCAGAGAACGTAATTTCATATCCGTAGAGACCATCATATAGGTCGAAGAATATTACCGCCCCATGCTCATTTGAAACTAGACTGCCCATCTTCTGACCATCAGCATGATAAAGAGTGATTAGTGCATCAGGAATATTAATTCCTCGTTTTCGATCAGCTACTTGTATCTTAACGTCAGCTGCATCTCCTTGGAAGTCATAGTTGTCGCAGAATGCATAACTGATGAACTGTGGGTTTTGAATACAGATTTCAGCTGTGAATATAGCCGATCCACTAAGTAAAACTTCCCAAACATAATATCCATACCCAAGGTCTTCGATTTTCAAGTAACCTTCTGAGTTACTCAATCCAGATGTTATCTGCTCACCAAATAGATCTCTGATAACAATCTGAATACCTGGTAGAGGAGTATATTCTGGAAGCAAAGATGAATTATAGATTTCAAAGGAGACTTCTTGACCCATCCCTGAATTTATTACAACTGCAAGTCCAGACTCTGGATGAATCAACTGAGAATTCTGTTGTAAAGGTATACTAGGATTATGGCTTTGGCTGATTTCTTGGTATAACGATCCAAATCCAGCAAGAGGTGCGTTATAGGTTCCATCACCAATATACCGATTTAGATCATTGCCATAGCTTATTCCATTCCCCACAAACCGTTGTGGGTGTTGATTGGCATCTTTTGTAACCCGTACGTAATGATCTACCCATTCATATAACTCATATAAGGAAACCCCCCCATTGTTATTGTCATCAGCACTTGAGGCACTAAGATTTGGATTAAGAGCTCTATTAATTCCCCAGGGCCAGTAACTATGGGTATCTGTCGCCCAACCATTTTCATCCCAGCGACAGGAGGTGTAAATTGCCCGATTAGGTTCAGCATTCAATTCCCCAATCCAGTAACCGGAGAAGCATGGGCCAAGAAAGATGAATAAGTCATTGCAAAATATTCCATCAACCCAGCTATCGAATTCTATACTTCCAATTTCATCATCATGCGTTTGAAATCGCCCCTCAATTATATCACCCGTCATCCCGTTGAGTAAGTAATGTCCGTGCCCTGTCCACAAGATTACTACTTGATCATCCCCATCTGCCATCGAGGCTATCTGGTTTATAGCCCATTCAACAGAGGTTGCACTGGTCTGAGCTGAACGAGGAACTGGATCTCCGTTAACAGGATCATTCGCATGTGGTGTCAGAAGAATCATATCAGAACTAGAGTATCCATAATTCATCCATAGAGTGTTATACAGCAGGGCCGCGTCATGAGTGAATCTTTGTTCATCTCCTCCTGCAACAATGAGGGCGTAATGATCAATTACACCATCTCCTCCAGGTAGAGTGAGTGCAAAGTGAAGGGTCTCGAAATCCCCATCAAAATTGATGTAGGCCGCTTGATATTGGTTCTCATAGTATCCTGACATCACACAAACGTTATAGTTCCCCATGGGGATGTTGTGGAACGCTATGTATCCATTCGTATCCGCGCGTACAAGTGTTGACCAATCTCCCCAATATCCTCCGTAATCTAATCGGTATCGGACATATGCTGGATAGGGGTCTCCTGAGAATATTTCAGTAATATAAACGTGTATATGGCCCTTTGCCTGATAAATATAGAGACTACTGAGTAATTTTTGTCCTGTATAGCTAATTGTCTTTGATACAACAGTCTCTCTATACCCATATTTTGAAACAACTACTTCATATTGCCCTAAGTAGAGTCCTGTGATATTTACAAAACCCGATGAATCCGTATCACCATATCCAGCTAATATCCCGTTTTGAAAGAAAACGTCAACACGAGCCCCTTCCACCAAACCAATTTCTATATCCCAAATGATGAACTCTATACAACTAGAATTATCGCTGATGTCAATCATATCTTGCCATGAAATTCCTTGGTTATCACCCACCCAGTTGATACTTTTTGCAAAACTTTGTGCTCCTTCAGGTGTGAATATCGATATGCTATAATCCCCTAATGCCAATCCACTAACAGTTGTCTCTCCAGAATCGCCCGAAGTTCCAGAAAATACTAAATCACCTTTGGTGTTATGAACTAGGATGAATGTATTTAGTGGGGTTTGAATATCAAACGATCCTGCATTTGAGCTCGGGAGTAAATTCTGACTGATTTTGGTATTATGATTTTGAAAGAGGTCAATTTCGCATTGAAAAGGCTGTAACCCTCTTTTAGCCGCTTCTAATTTGTAGGAACCTAATTGAAGTTCTTTAAATTCTAGTATTGTTTTTTCAGTCCATTGGGACGAAAACAATTGGCCATTGTTGTTGTAAAGCTTAACCAATACTGTGCTTATTATTTCTCCATTTATGTCTGAAAACTCTACATTTATCGAGCCAAGTTCATCCACGCTGGTGAGAATAGCTTCTACTGAATGTTTGTCGGTATTAAATCGTATCTTGATTTCCTGCTCATAGGGATGATGTAGATCCTCTAATATTCTTAGTTTATAAGATCCAGGAGCTAATCCAGTCAAATTGTGTTGTCCATCATCCTGAGTTGATCCTGAGGAGATTAGCTGACCAAGTGCATTATATAAGGCAACAAATGCCCCCGAAATCGGAGTTTGTTTTTGGTTGACTGCAATTACTTCAATATATCCATTATTTGAGGAGGTAGGGAATAACGAAAACGTGACTTTCTTATAAGCTCCTGGATAATGAAGAAAGATCTCTTTTTCAACCTCATTGTAGGTGTCAAAATAAGCGGTAATGGTGAAGTTACCCATATCTAGTTTCGAAACGATGACTAGACCATCTTCATCCGTTGTACCAGTCCATTTGGAGATTCCTTGGGAATCAAATATCTCAATATTGACATAAGACAAGTTATCTTCTGACATTGCATCTTTTGTGCGTATTTCAATCGTAGCTGAGGCGGTATCTTTAGGAAAAAGTACAATAATTATCTTTTGATAATCTCCATACCATGATAAAGTGACTGAGGTATTCTTACTATAAAATCTTGGAGCAGAAGCACTTACAGTATAAGTCCCTTTGTTTAAAGGGGTAGTGGTAACAGCTAGACCACTTTCATTTGTGTAATCGGAGGTAAGAATAGCACCAGCATAATTATGAAAATTCACCAGTGCGTTCGCAACAGGATTTCCAAGCTGATCAACAACAGTTGTTTCAATGCTTCCTGTTATTTTGCATTGCTCCACTAGAAAAACTTCGAACTGTTTAAATTCCCCTAAAACGTCAATATCAAAAAATATTTCTTCTGACTGATAGGGAGAAGCAGAAGTTTTGCTTACAGTTATTTTAAAACTGCCAACATATAAATTAGAGACATTAACAAAACCATCTGCGTTTGTAGAGACTGTAACAAGATCCTCCCTTGATTTTTCATCTTTAACTACCACAGAAGCTCCTTCAAGTGGTATTGAAGTAGTAGCATCAGAAACTTTTATTTCTATGAAAGATACCAAAGGGATTTGTGAAACAATTCTCCTTGGTTTTTCTCTTAGAGGCTCAACTTGTTGGAGTTCTAAACTGCTATGAGAGTCTTCAGGTATCGTTTTTTGTAAAGTATCGGTGTTAATAAACATTAAAGAGATAAACATTAAACTTAGAATTGTGAATATGATATTAGAGTTAATTTTGATTCGAAAATTCATGGTCAAACCCCAAAGGTTCATTATCTGAATCCCTAAGTTTGAGGGCTTTTTATTGGTTCCTGAACCACTTTTTTAGATCTTTCTACAAGATTTTTATTATAACCAGCCCCTCTTGGTAATCCAAATATTCCTAGTTTGGTCATAGGAGAGTATGAAAATCTCCTTTGGCCCATGGTGCTGGAAATTTCTGGAAAATGGCTGATGTATGATATCGCATGAACCTTTGTATAGTATTTAGCAATTAAGAATAAGGGGAAACATTCCCCTTATTGCTCATAGATCCAGTGTTTAGCCCCTTGTTCTTCCCTTATATTAAAACCAATTTTCTTATAGAATTCAAATGCTGGATTGTTAAGTACTATACTTCCCACCATTTCTTTTGCTTCTTGTTGATGAAATAATTTTTAGCTCCTTGTATCATTGCCTTTCGAAGACTTACTCCATCTTACTCTTCGTTTAAAAGGTGTCTAACAGTGTCTCCATTTCCATATAGTTGTACAATACCAGATAGATGCTAGTTCGTGGGAGGAGGGAGTTGTTTCACCTTTTCTTTTTTTGGTAGATGTTTCTTTCTAATATCTAATGTCGTTTAACGTTGGATAATTTGCATTTGTGGTTCATGGAGTTTGTAAGAGAAAATCTATCGACATTGGGGACAGGGTTTCCTCTCTGCCGTCATCCCCTCGGTTTTTTGTGACAGTACGAAAATGAGGATATGTCCTAGTCCTATGAAAAATTGTCAAGAAAGGCTAGCAGTTCATGAAAAGATCACTGATAACTCTTTATAATTAAAAATGCTAAGACTAGTATCTAGGACAATGTCATTGAATCTTTCTCCCCAAATAACAGAAAAAAGTTGCTCACTATGGAACCCCCCATAACTACGTCTATTCGGAAACAGTTGATTAAGATAATTATTATTTCGTGGATTATTACAGTCCCAATCTCTGCTGTGCTTAAGGGCGTTGTAAGGCTAGGTGTTGATTGGCTTTTTACACTGATTTAAGAATTTCAAGACAATAATCATAGCATACAACAATT
>JBHLPQ010000059.1:0-18750 GCA_048939265.1 Promethearchaeota archaeon | reverse complement strand
ATTTACATGCTGTTACAAAATATTTCATGTTTTCTTTAAAAAATGCATCAACTACGTTTCAAACTTTAAATAATACCCTTCATCAAATTAAAGGATTGAACTTCTCCAATTCATCAAATTTTCAGGATCCACGATGGATTGGCATTAATCAAGGATTGAATAATACATCTGTATCTTTGAATAAAACCCAATCAAGCTTGGATAGCATGGATGCAATCATTGAATCCCAAGATTTACTCGACTTTGAGGAACTAGCAGAGCTAAATCAATTACTTGAGAACTTAAAGGATTTTACACAATCTGCCTCAGAAAGGGTTGATATTGTTGACCAATATGTTTCAGCATTGAATAATACTTTGCAATCAGTTTGGTACTTTTCTCTGGGATCCTTCAGTCTGAATGAAACTATGACCGAAGCTATCGGTACTGGAACTTTTGAACCACAAACTGCAATTTTAAATTTCACCTTATGCCAAACTAAAGCAAATCAAACCTACGATGAACTAACCAATATAAGAGGACATCTCTTGAATGATAGTGCTGTTGATAACTGGAGAGATCTGGTTAGGGGTAACATTACTGATGATAACACAAATTCTATTTACATGAATGCAGAGAGATGTTTAGACTTGATATCTGATATTGAAGCAGCCCTTATTTCTCTAGTAGAAGCCCAAAATAATTTCCAAGACTTTCTCGAAAATATGGAACTGTTAGATGACAATTGGGATGTTTTTACATTATAATCCATTATTAAAAGGAGAATTCTGACTGTTCTTTAAGATATGGTTTTGGATCCATATCCCATACTGTTAGATCAAATTCCCCTCGAGTAGCTGCTAAATCCCGAAATACCGCTCCAGCTTGCTTTTCTTTCCAGAACTCGCCTCCATACTCATCAATCATTTCATTGATCCATTCTTTTACTCGAATACTGGCAAGTAGATACGCTGGTGTGTAGAGATCATAATCGGGCATGATATGGTGTAATAGCCAATAATCTCCTGGAATTTCCCAGTAAAACCTTTTAGTGAGTTCTTGGAACCGTGTTGATGCTTGTTCTAGAGTATAATCTCGTTTCCAAAATTCTAACTTCATAAGAGAGTTGGCAGAATAAAAAACCAAAAAATAAAGATTCATGAAATGTCTTCGATTTATAACTTCTTGGATGACTTCCTCTGATAATCCAAGCTCTTTTCTTAAGAATAGGGGGTATTGTAACATCATTTCGAGAAAAATAGAGAAAGTTTCAGCAACACTCCTTGGAATAAGATACCTCTTCCAATATGGGTCTTCAGAATTTCCTGAGGTTGCATGAATAGCATGACCAAACTCATGGAAAACGCTGATATAATCACTAAATGGAGAAACATTTTTAAAAACAACACGAACATCATTGGGTACTTGTACCCCAAAACAAAACGCAGAAGGAGATTTTTTTTCTCGATTTTCACTATCAACTTTGATCTTAGCTAGGTCTTCAGTAAATCCCCATTCTGAAAGGAAACCTTTTACAGCGGATATGGGGTTCTTTTTTTCAAAATGAGTATTCAGTGGTGAGTAAATTCGTGCCCTAGCAAGATAAAAATCATCAAAATATTCGAAGCTTTCTTTGTTAAGAATTTCAGGAGCATAATGATTTGCAGCTTGGAGAAATGTTTTTCTTGCACCATCCCCCAACGCTAATATCAAATCATATAGTTTTTCGTATGCTAAATACTCCCTTTCTAAGAAAGCTTCAAGAGGAGAAGAATCATAAAGAGAATAGACTTGTCGAGAAATGTTGAATCGTTTCATAATTAGCGGGGCTAACCCAGGTATTTTATCTACAAATTCATCGAAAACTTTTTGGCGATCCTTTGAATTAGGAGACTGAGCATTGAATTGCCTCCAAGATCCCCAATTGACTGGTTTTTTATGAATTCGAAACTCTTCTGTTGAAATTTGAGTTGTTCTCTTTTCATAAATTTCATTAGAAAGAGATAATTTTCTGGCTTCAGAAATCCGGTATATTGAATTTAAATAGAAAGCTCTGGGTTCTTCATATGAGTTTAAAAACTCAGAACTCAATTCTACTATCGTTTCTGAAAGCGAAGCCATAAGATCCTTATTATAGGGAAGGCCTGCGGTTTGATTATATCGTTGTTCAAATAATTGAGTTACATAATTTTCGAATTCAACTCCCAGATTATCTAAACTTCGAACAGAGGTACTCATGACAATCAACAGGAGAGGGAAAAAAGGAAAAAGAGAGGTAACTGAGACTTATCCTCTACGTAAACCAATCCAAGCGACAATTGGGTAAATCATTATAGCTATTCGGGCAAATAGTGAAACTATAGGAATTTGGACATTAATGATCTCTATGGTAAATCCAAGAGATAATAATGTTTGCCCTATTGCTAGAATGAGAGTCTGTTTCCATCTAGGAACTCCTCTTCTATATAATGATATTGTCAAATAGAAGAATAAAAGAACAATCATCCAAAGATTCGGAAATAGAAAAAGATATCCAAGAATTTCGAATTCAGGGTCATGTTGAGGTTGCCAATCACCTTCTATATCAACCCAGTGAAAAGGAGCTGCTGTATACACAAATATCCAAAGCACAAGCATTATTGCTGGAATGATTAATAATTTCTTGTATTTATCTGAAAAGAAACTCTGAGTAAAGAAACATGCGGATAGAATTGCCGTTGCAGACGTTACCCAAGCGATGAAAGCGAAAAAATAAGCTAGCCAAAAAACATCAATCTCATCAAAACCGAATTCTAGAAAACTCTTATGTGGAGGAGCTTCAGCTTCAGTTACATCTGATGCGATCAAAATAACCTGTTCTAATGCTAATGATGTGAGTGCTAAACACCCAAACAGTAGAATCAAGCTCATATATAAAGTTGTATTACGTTTTGTCCTGCGATAAGAGTTTAACAGGTATATTCCAAGCAACAAAAAAAGTATAATTGCTAACACGACAACTATAATACCTAGAAGGTCAATGGGGTCATCAAATTGAGTTATCGCCAAATTTCTCACACCTTTTGCCTTACTCTATTATATTGTATATAACTTTTTTTATTAAAAAAGGATCTTATTTCGACCTTTTAATTACAGTTACTACCTTAAGAAAATAAGTTACCCTTTTCTCAATGTTTAAGGTAAAAAATAATTCTTAAAGACCTTCCATCCAATCTAAAAATCTTGCAGAAACCTGTTGTAGAAGTACCTCGCGAATTAAAGGATTTCGTTGGGCACCAATTTCAGCAGCTACTTCAATGAGATCTCTGTCATATTTGCTTTGAATTTCATTTAATTTATTTTCTTTTTCTTCTTCTGAGTATGAAAATGCCTCCACTAATGCTCCAGCTACCTTTAACAGATTTTCTGTCGATTCTTTAACGATGCTATCTATATTATCTGGATTTTTTCTTAATTGTTTCATTAATTTCTTCGAATACGAACAAGGTTGTCCATTTTTTATCTGTTTTTTATCAATGTTGACTAGAACTTCATTCGGGTAATTCTTGACTAGATCTCCACTGATCCCAATGATATCAGCATAAGCTGGATCAATAATATCCTTTGTAAAACTCACTTTTCGTAAGTTAACGTGTGGTACTATCATATCCAAGCTATGAACCATTAAATCAACTAAGATATCAGACTGACCAGTCACAAATACTGGGTGACCCCTAAATAGTGCCCCTAACACACGATCTTCATTTTTTCGTACTTGAGAAAGGAAAAACTCAACACTTCCACCCTCTTTCTTTTCAGATAAAATAACCCTCTTTTCGATAATTTGGATCTCTGCAGTAGCTTCCTTCTCAGTCACTTGCCAGTCCGAAAGAACTTGAGCTAAGTCTTTCGGAAAACTTACTGATCCAGTATAGACATATTGCTGTTTTATCTTGTTTGCTAAATCTTCAGCTTTAAATTTTAAGAATGGGACTTTATTATACAAAAATACTTGCTGGTCTTGAGGTACTATATAAAATAAGGAAGCTACACAAATTCCATCAGGATTTGTTTGACGAATTTGGAATAAAAGAATAAATCCGAGTTTATTTAGTCCTGAAAAAGGAAGAATAGCTTCTGCTGTTTCCAATTCCGCAGAACTCATCATAGTCAAGGTCATTTGTGACCGACGAGCTACATGATTGGCTTCATGTTGACTAATTGCCCCTGAATAGTATATAGGAACCGAAAGACCTTGCTTTTGGTCAAAAACGGTAAATAGTACACCTCTTTCCATCAAGTGAAATTCACCTTTTGAATTTAATTTAATTGTATCTATTTAGTATCTAGATACTTACTTTGTATTCTTACCAAACTTACGCGCTTCAAAATAAATATTTATTTGATCTTAAATATTAAATTATCAACCAATGATATCCTTCTTAAGATTTTTTTTTCAACAACTTGAAGAAATAGAAATAGCAATTCTTGAGTCGACATTATTAATTAATATTTTAATTCTTGGGAATTTTCTTGGATCAGTTATTGGGTTTTTTTATTATATTGAGGTTATTGGGTTATTTCAGTACTCTCCAATCCTTTGGATATTAATCCCTGACTGCCCAATAGCGGTTTTATTATTATTGGGAGTTTATTTCCAGAGAGGCAACCAACAATTCAAAAATTATAACTTCTTCGCATTTATACAAGGTATTCGAGCAGCAACAATTACTCTCTTATTTATAACCTTCTTTGAATCGTTAGATTTTCCAATTGTTTTTATTGGACATTTTCTTTTATTACTTCAAGCCATAGCTATTTTACCATTATTGATTGAAATAGAATTAAGTAAAACCACTTTTATTCCAATTGGGATCACGTTACTAAATGATATTTCCGATTTTGTGGGAGTTCCAGGAATTTTTAACCCTACTTTAGTTCAATTCTCTACAATTCAACCAATTTTTCCCTGGTTTGGTATTTTTATCTTTATATTCGATATATTCTTGATATTCGGAGGATTAGGAATCGCTAGGTTCATGAGATCTCCAGAAATTAGTAATCGATCTTTAAATACTGAAATTGTCTTAACTAATAAGTAATAAAAATAAGAAGTTGTAACATAACCATCAATGAGAGGATAGAATGAGTACAAAAAAATACGATTCACCCCTTGCACAAGCAATTGCTGAAGCTTATGCAAATGGTGAGGACGATGAAGCTTTAGAACCCATTGTTCTAGTGAATGAAAACCAACATCCCATTGGGCGCTTAAAAACGAATGATGCTTTAATATTCGCGAATATTCGAGGAGAAAGAGAAGTCGAGCTAACTCAAGCTCTCACAGAAGACCATTTTACACATTTTTCAACGCTTCCACTTAACCTACATGTTTCTACAATGATTGAGTACCATCCTGATTTGAACGTTAATGTCGCATTTCCCCCGATTGGGAATCTAAATAATGGTATAACTGAGTTTTTAACTCAAAAAGGTAAAAAGGTCTTAAAATGTGTTGAGAGTGAAAAAGCAATACATCTTACATATTTCTTCAATGGAAAACAGCACACGAAATTCAAGACCGAAGAACATATTATTATTCCTTCACACGAAACTGAAGATTTAAGTGAATATCCAGAAATGAAATCTTTTGAGGTAGCTGATGCAACTATCAATGCAATGAAGAAAAAAGAGTATGATCTTATTGTAACTAATATTTCACCTTGTGACGTGATGGGACACATAGAGAAAAAAGAAGTGGTTGGAAAGGCAATTCGGGCTGTTGACACTCAGTTAGGTCGTGTTGTTACTTCAGCGATTGCTTCTGGATACACAGTCTTTGTCACAGCAGACCACGGAGTTGCAGAATCATGGCTTTATCCTGATGGCACCATTGACACTGGACATACTTCAAATCCAGTACCATTTATACTGGTGTCTGAAAGGATGAATGATCTTAAGTTGAGAAAAGGTGGCTCTCTTGTTGATATTGCTCCTACAATCTTAGAAGCTATGGGGTTTGGGAAGCCTAAAGAAATGGAAGGTAAAACTCTCATACAAGATAGAATAGACTTCAAGAGCGAAAAAATTCTCCTTTTAATTCTAGATGGTTGGGGTTATAATCCTGATTCCTATGGGAATCTCTTTTTAGAATTCGGAACCCCTAATATGGATAAGTTACGAAAGGAATTTCCTTTCACCACTCTTATTGCTTCTGGGTTACCTCTTGGAATGCCAGAAGGAACTGTTGGTAATAGCGAAATTGGTCATCTTCACATGGGGATTGGAAGACGAGTTGTGAGTGACCGAGTGAGAATATTTAATGCCATTAATAATGGAGAATTTTTTCAAAATACCGCTTTTTTACAAACAATTGAAGAAGCAAAGAAAAATGAGACAGCTCTACATATACTGGGGATTATTAGCTTCTACAGCTCACATGGTTCAATTAAATTTCTTGAAGCACTCATGGAGCTAGCAAAAAGAGAAAAACTTCCAGAAGTATATTTGCATGGAATGTTGGGGCGGCGAGGGGAAAAACCTGAAGCAGGAGCTCATTATGTAAATCAAATTGAACTTTTCACAAGAAAATTAGGTAATGTGAAATTTGTTTCAGTAATTGGTCGGCATTGGGCACTCGATAGAGAACACAACTGGGATAGAATTCAAAAAACTTATGATCTGTTAGTTCATGGCAAAGGAAAAAATGTCAAGCATTCTCATTAGATAGAAAACTTAAAAAAGCTTTTATATGAAATAAAAGCCTTGGAATGCTATGATAAGAGTGAAGCGTAAGATACGGTGATGTATTTCCTGAAATCATCGCTGATATTGTTCTATTTTCTTCATACATTGCTAAAACTGGTTTATCAATTGATAGTGCGTAAGCAATCTCATATCCCACTCCAGTACTAGGGACAGATACTTCTGCAACAAGTGTATCGCACTCTTGAATCCATTTAATATCTTGGGTATATATCTCAACATCGGGGATTGATTTTTCTATTTCCAAAACATTTGGTGATGCCACATGATAGGTGAGAATTTCGTGTCCATTTTCTTTTAAATAATCATGAATAATTTGATAATTATTTTGTAACTCACGACCCCCTCTTATGGCTCCAGAAAGATAGATTTTCAATATACTTTCTCCTTTTCTTTCGACCTAAGTAAAAGGTTGCAATATTTTTTTACCTTTTCATCAGCAGTCTCATGAGCTAATAAACGCATTGTCTCCATTAAATGTTCCTTACCAACCACCTCTAGTCGATTTTCTCTACAAAACTCCTTAATTCGGCGATCTAAAATGGGGTTTGAATGTATTAATGCTGCAAGTATCTGAAAGACTGTATTATCTTCACGTCCCTTTCTCAAAGCCTTTAAAGCTATTTTTGATGATTTTTGAAATTTTCCAGACCGATAAAGTGGAATAATAATAGGATACCAGTTTTTAGCTCGGTCTTTCATCCAATCCTGAATTTCATGAATATCTCTTATTCGTTCTTCATAATGTTTCTTAAATTGTTCATCTGGAAAACCTAGTTCTGGCCATACGTGTATTTTGGCTAATAACTCCACATACTCATCATATCGTTCGATCTGAGCCTCTCTCTCTCGAATACCAAATTCTAATGTTCCTAAAACAAATCCTGCAGAATATTTCTGCAAATTTTCCTCAAGATTTTCTTTGAAAATCCCATTCTGAACCTGATTGAGGAATTCTTTGTTATTCTGGAGTATCGATTCAGATTCCAACAGAATTTCCTTTGGATGGTGTTCAAGATAATCGAGTGCCCAAAAAATAAACATGGCCTCATCTTGAGATTCATCTGAACGAATGAATTTAGAAATCTCTTGTGGGCTCTTTGTTAGGAGTATAGCCTTTATTTGATTGAAATCGATATTCACTTTTGCCAAGATCTTACGTCCAATTGAAAATTAAAAGAAAAAAAGAGGGGAAGAAGGAGTTTATCCTAACAACATGCGGTAGACTTCTTTAGGATCGTGTTCCCCAGGTGCTTGGATTCTAAATCGAATCTCAACCTTTTGACCAGGTTGGACCTCTTTATAAATCCATTTCATTGCCCGCCCGTTCTTCACAGAGGAATGTTCCTCAAAACCAACTGGTGGATCCTCTTCAGTATCGGACACTAATTTAAAACCTGCTGGTAAGAAGTCACTCACTTCTACGTTCTGAATTACTGCTGTACCCTCATTAACACCACGAATTACGATCTCATACTCATTTGAAGCCTGATCCGAGGTCGAACGTACCATTTTACCAATTTTAAGCTTTCGACGTTGATGCACAACAGTTATTGGACCTGCCTCTGCCTCTGCAGTAACAGGTTTGACTGGAGGATATATATTTGCTAATACTGTTACATTTCCCATGAATTCATCTTCAGGTTGAGCAGTAGCAAAGAACGGGTAACTGATATGAAGTTCTTCATCTTGTTTCAGGGAATCAACTGAAGTATCTTCAAGGCGTTCAATAGTAATGACAACGTTTTCTTCAGTCACATCTAAGGTATAATCATCTTCAGAAATTTGGGTATCTCCTTTAGTTACTGTAATATTTTCTTTAGCAGGAGCTTCAAAGCCACTCGGGATTTTATCTTGGATTTGCAAATATTCTACGTCCGTACTCCCTAAAGATCGTATGATATTTTCAGTAATAATCTCTGTACGCCTATAAGAAGGTAATGTTTCTCGGGAGAAGGTTTTTGTGACTTCTATATCCATAAACGGTAAGACATATCCTGGAAGTGTACATTCAGCAATAATTTCCGCATCATAAAGGTATTTAACTGATAGATCAAGTTCTCGCCCAAACTGAGGGATCACACCATCTTCTTCGACAGTGATTGTCCAAGGATCTAATGAAAAGGTCTCTCCAGGATCTATGGAACGTTCCTCCTCAGGAAAATCACTTCCTAACCATTCTAACCTAATGTTTCCCTCATCAAGTGGCCCCTCATAGATTCTTACTTCTTTCAAATCCATCTCGAATTCTGAAGTGTTCTCAAGCTCAAATCTACAGTCAAAGTCCCCAGGATTCTCTTCTTGCTCATCCCGAGAGATAAATTGAAATACTGAAGATGATCCTGTAATTGTTTCTAGATTGATACTTGAAAGACTTTTCTCAAAGGAGTGATAGGTAACGACTGTATCTCCAATTTTATAAGGTTCTGCTGTATCTTCAGGTAGACTTACTCGTATTTCACAGCTTGCTTGGGTAGTGGAGTTTGAGGGTATTTCTTCGATTTCCCAGAGAATTGTATCTCCATCCATACGCATTTCCCCACTATCGGTTTGAAAATTATCAACATTAGTATTAGGATCTAAGATATGCTTTTTTAGAACTATATTTTTCAATGTCCAATCAAATTCATTTGCTAGTTCCATTGTGAAACGCATACCTGCTTCAGAACCTCGGGAGAATGTGGGAGGTGCATCTTCTTTTTCCAAATCCCAAAAGTCTTCCTTTATCCTTAAACGTGGAGCTTCTACCTGGAATTCAAACTTGACCCCTTTCGTCTCTTCCGGATTTAACTCCTTTATTCCGAAGGAATTACCAAAAACTACAATTTCTTGGTCTTCACTACGATCAAAGGTTACATCATCTACGCCTTCTAAAAATGCGTCTATAGCCCAAATTCGATCATTCTTACCTGTGTTTGTGACTCCGATGTCTCCTTTTCCTTGTAGAACATCAATAAGTTCACCATCCTCATCTATTAGGTTATTATCTCGATCAATATGATAAGTTAGTGTTTCTCGTAGTTTTACTTTTAATCCAGCTTGTTTTGCTTCATGCCCTTCTAATGCACGGAAGTCCTCACGTGCTCTTTTAGCATCTTCCTCGGAGAAATCAGTGGTAGGAAGAGGAGTTCCAGTGCTTTCTATGCCTTTGACGGCATCTTTCGCTTTACCTCTCGTTCCTCGGTCTTTATCGTCATTGGCAATCTTTTCAAGGATGGGAATTGCTTCTGGATCGTTTAGTTTCACGATAGAGTCGATAGCTGCCTTTCGAACATCTTTATCTGGATCGCTTTCAGCAATCTTAAGCAAGGCACGAAGAGCAGTTTTGGTACGAGTATTTCCTAATGCAATTGCCCCTTCCACTCGTGTATTTTTATCCCCACTTTCTAATTTTTTGAACTCTGACATATTAATCACATCATTCTTTTCTAAAATAGAATTTATTAAATCATAATCACCAATTTCTAGGATTAACCAATAATTCTTGTTTTGGAAATTCTTAATGACAGATCCTAATTATTAATGATTATTGGAACCTATATTCTTGATAATCTCGATATAAACTATCTTATTAAAAACCATTTTCTCAAAAATTCGATGAGATTCATTTTCAATAAAAACGACAAAAAAAAAATTACTCCAATTAAAAAGTAATGGAAGATTTATCTAGGTGATGGATAATCATTCGATTAGCTTTTCCGCTTGAGCTTGCCATTTTGTCAATCTTTTCTTGGATACCCGAGTTTTTTCAGATAATTCTTCTAAATCACAGCTGATCAAGTCTTTCAAGGTCATTATTCCAGCAGCTTTCAATTGTTGAGCTATTTTTGCCCCGACTCCTGTGATTGATGTAAGACTAATCTCTTCAGCTGGAGCCTTGGTTGAAGGAGGTGGACCGTCATATTTTTGTCCAGCAAAGATCGCAGCGTTTCTTTTCCACCTGTTATAAGTCTTTTCCGTTGTTGAATCCTTGAACGACGCAAAGGATGAATTCAACAGGTCTTGAACCGTTATAACTCCCTGTTGCTTTAATTTTTGAGCTGTTTTAGTTCCGATGCCCTTAACACTAGTAACTAACTGAGCTAAAGGATCTAGGACCGTTGGTTCTATATCCTCAGGCAAATCTACAGGTTTTCCAATAGACTCAAGAACTTTAGTTAAACGAGGCATTGACATTCTCAAGGTTTTTCGGAGGGTTTCTAAATCATCATAGCTTTCTAGATCAGATCTTGAAGAAATTCCCAGTTTCGCAAGTCTGTCAATTGATTTTGGTCCAATACCACTAATAGAAAGAAGATCTTGTGGAATACTAATTTCTTCAGGAGTAATCGGTCTTTCTTCTTCCTTCTTTATGAGAAACTTTGCATCTTGGAGCATATGATGCAATTTCGTATCACTGATACGCATTACTTCAGCGAGAGAAACACGATCAGAATAACCCAAAAATTCTGAGATTGTGTAAACTTGGAGTTTGATTAACCGATTTGCATAAGTTTTACCAATCCCTTTTATCGCTGTAATAGATGTTTCACTTATAGAAAATATTTCTTCGGTTGGAACATATAATTCTGGAATACCTTCTTCTTGAGGAATCTCAACTGGAGTCACAACATATTCCTCTACTGGAATAGGCCCGGCAGAAAGCATAGGTGGTTCAATTCGTTCCATATTTTCAACATAAAATTTCTCTTCAAGAGAAAAAATATCAGTATCTACTTGTATCCGCCAAATTCCAAGATGTTCATCACGAATTGTTCGTGGAATTGGCCAAGTTAATTCAATCCCCCGATTTGATCCTTTCCCATATCGATTTAAGCGAGAATTATTCCGTTTATCTAATATCTGTAAGCGGTATTGATAGGGAATTTGTGGTCCAAATGTTACTTGGATATTAATCATCTCTCCTGGAGTAACGGCAAAAACTTTGTACTGCGGATTCTTTGCTTTCCAGATAGAGATCGAAGACATTTTATACCCAATGTTCTGATTTACTAAGTATTTTTCTTTCTGAATTCACTCTAATTTTAATCGAATCCAAATTAATAAAGCTATGAGTACGAAGACTCCTATAAGTGTAACGCCTGTTGCAGCTAGAAATGCCACTCGATAAGCTAAAATCTCTGATGCACCTGATATTAAGAGGAAGTCAATTATTGGCCCAGTAATTATCGTACCAGCTAATCCCCAACTGAGAAAGAAAGACGCATTAAAAACTCCAAATAATCTCCCACGGTCTTTTGGGTCTATCAATGCAGAAGCAAATGCATAGGCTGCTGACATAACTACAACCTGTGAGCAGCCCCTTAAAAAACTCGCAAGAAAGATAAAATTCAAATCTGAGGTAATAGTAAATAATATTAAAGCAATTATAGCCATAAATGCTCCTATTAAAATTGTGTTTCCATTTCCAAATTGATGACCTATTTTTCCGACAATTAAGCCTAGTAAGATAATTGCTAGTGAATGGGTATTCATTATATAAGATAATAACTCGCTAGATACAGCAAAACCAGAAGGAAGATATAGATACTGGGGTAAGATGGTAGCGATACTATTCCTACCAAAATTAATCAACGTTATTGCTATAATGAAAATGATAAATATATGGATAGAACTGGTAGCAGCATCTGTTGAAGGTGATAATTCTTCATGTTTAGGTTCAGGCCTTTGTGAGACACCCCCTTCAGGAACAAATGCCATAGGAATAGCTGAAAGAAACATAATAATGGCTGCAAGAATGAATAAACTCCCTTCATAAAATCCCCAACCTTCATACTGAAGATTCAATCCATCATAGAGTAATCCACCAATCCAAATGCCAAAGATCCTACCAAGACCTCCAACGCTGGCAAGTTTACCCTGAACTGCACTTCTTTCTTCATATGGAAACAAATCGGATATGAGCGAACTCCAACCATTATTAGACATTGACCAGAAGATTTCAATAATTGATAAGCCAATGATAATAATCCACCCAGCAATAAACAGCTGATCTACAATTCTGTGAGCAAAAAATACCACCAAGGTGCCGATACCCGCAAGAAGTTCTCCTATAATGACAAAAGTACGGCGTAACTGGAGTTTGTCTGATAATACACCCCATAAGAAAGTTTGAGAACAAACATTAAGAATCATCGGAAGAGAAGCAAATAGAGTAGTTTCAGTGACGCTCATTCCAAGGAAATATCGAAGGTAAATAGATAAATAGGTATAGAAAAGACCTCGACGGAACATTGCTAACATTTGAAATGATGATAACCCAAACTGTATTTTAACCGATATTCCCTTAATCGTTGAGTGCAAGTTTAGTATCCTCAGTTAATTTGGCAATCTAGTTGATTTAAAATATTCCGAATTTGAAACCATACTTGAGATGGGGAGGTATTTCCATTAATTTGATACCAATTGTGTCTTTGGGTGATTAGGCGCATCTTAATCCTCATTTTTCGTAAGCGAGAGATACTCTCAAACATTTCTCGTTTTTCACCACGTTTTAAGATTCTTCCCCTAGCAACCTCTGGAAAAACATCTAGAAAGAAAAAATATTGACTTGTTGGGAGAAAACTTGAAAAAAAGTTATAACCAAAAAATACTAAGGATTTTGGAAGATAACACACACCTAATAAATATCGAGAAAATATAATAACCTCATTCTCGTTATGACGATAATATTTCACTAAACTCCTAATGACATCAACAGTAAAAAATAACGCAGCTCTTAGATGACCTTTTTTCCCACCTTGTTCTAAAGCTTGTTTAGTAATTCGACCAAACGGATTATCAGTAGATGGATGACTTCTCATACGTACTATATATCCTCTTTTATGATAATATTGAGCGATTCGTCTTGCTTGGGTATCCTTCCCACAACCATCACCTCCATCTATAACAATAAACAATGGATTGGCTTTTGATTTTTGAATACTGCCCATTGAGTCTCAGAATGATTAGCATAACCACAGTTTTTTGAACATTTCTTGCTGATAGAAGATAAAAATTCTCACACTATTTTCTTGATACAAAACTATTTGAAGGAAATCCTTTGAGCTCCATCTAACAGATCAATCTATCTTATCTTTAAATTTAAAATCAGAGAACACAACCAAAAATATGGCATAGAAGTGATCTTCAATCATATAGTTTATTAAGTTAAATCAGATTGAAAATAATAATACTTCCTGAGGCAAAATAAGTGGTACGAAAAGGTAAAGGAAGACCCGGACCAGGAACCGAAGTAGTTAGACGAACACGTTATCCTTCTGGAAATGAAGTCATTGGTGTTGTCATTCGAAATCTAGGTGCAAGAAGAATGGAGGTCCTTTGCACTGATCAAGTGAAACGAACAGCACGTATTCCAGGACGATTTAGGCGAGGGTATAGGATTAGTGTGAATGATGTAGTATTAGTTGAACCATGGGCTGATTTGAAAGGAGATAAAGCAGACATCACTTATCGTTACCGTAAGAATGAAATTCGGCCTCTAGCTAGAAGATACTCTAAAGAACTTAAGTCCCTAGATATAGAAATTCCTAAGACTGGGTAAACAAACGCTTAATCTTAAACGGAATTTAATGAATGATGGAGGGAAGGTATGAATAAGGTCAAAATAATTGCTCATAGAGGATATTTAGTTAATGGTGAACCTGGAAACTCTATCCCTGCTTTTCAGACAGCAATTCACCATGGTGCTGATGGCTTCGAATTTGATGTTCATTTAACAGCTGATAACAAGTTTATTTGCTTTCATGATGATACATTAGAGAAATTCGGCCAAAATGAAGCCATATCTGGACTTTCCTATAATGAACTTACGTCATTCGAACTTTCTGAAGGGATTATGATACCTTCTCTTGAAGAAATCCTTGATACATTTGGTAATAAGGTCATACTAAACTTAGAGATGAAATCCCTTAAAGGATGCGAGGAATTGGTTGAGATCATCAATCAATATAATATTGATCGAGAAAAAATTATTATTTCCTCCTTTCACTATAATCCATTAAGAACTATTAAATCGATTGATCCAACCATTCTTACAGGTCTTTTGTGCCATTTTGCAAGAGGGCAATTAGCTTTGGCTAAAAAATTGAATTGTGACGCTTTACATCCTTTTTATGGTGTTTTTCCAAGGGAATGGGCCAAAATTTCTTTTTGGGTAACTTCTAGAATTCATAAATATTATGCACATAAGTGCTTTATAGCAGCTAAAAAAGATGGAATTTTCGTGAATCCATATGGAGTAAATGACGAGAGGTCTATCAGATCTGCAACTCTGAAAGAAGTTAACGCTATTATTACAGATGAAGTAGAACTAGCTCTTAAGATTCGGAATAAATTTTCTTAATTTTCCAAAATAAACGGAAAATGCAATGTTTTGGTCATTTTTGGGTTTTTTTATTCTTTTCCCAAGAATGATTATTAGTATAGTTTGGAGGTTATACCCTTGACATTGTTACTTACTGGTGGAACAGGCCTTGTTGGGCAAATATTAGTTCACTACTTAATACAAAACACGACTTTTGTTGAAGAACCCCAAAATATCAGATTATTATGTAGAAATAAAAATGGGAATCCTCATAGGCAACAGTTCATAAGTTGGTGTGGAAAAAAAGGGATCGATATTGTTTATGGTGATCTGAGAAAGAGTAAAGATGTAAGAGAATTCACTAGGGTACCTGATCCCAAGTCCTCAGTATTAATTCACTCAGGCGCGATCTTTAACCTTTGGCAACCATTTGATCTTTTATATGATGTCAATGTAAATGGAACTAAAAGAATAATTGAAGCGTTTCATCGAAGTAAGATCACAAAATTAGTACACATCTCATCTATTGCAGTTTATGGCACTTTGACTGGGACAAATGCGACTGGGATAACCGAAGATCAACCACTGGACTTACAGATGGAGAAGAACTACGAACTTACAAAAGCACTAGGAGAAAAACTTGTACAAGAGTACATGTACAGGCATCCAGAAAAACTGGTAACCATCTTACGTCCTTCTGGTATCGTTGGAGGCAGTGGTACAACCTTGGATGTTTTTGCAAGAATGTTTTTTGGGCAATTTGTTTCCCTTCCACGTGGAGGATCAGATAAGATCAGTTTAGTAGATGTTGAAGACGTTGCACGAGCGATATTATTCTTTTCAAATTTTGATAAGGGAAATGGTGAGATTTTCAACCTTGTAAGTTTCATACCGACTCTTCGTGAGTTTGTAGAAGAATTAGGCTGGGTTCTAAAGAGGTCAAAGGTTTCAGTTATCCCAATACCCTTATTTATGTTCAAACCTCTATATTACCTTGCAAAATGTGTCCGAAAAATTAAACCTGCAAATGAAAAATCATTATTACTCCCAATCCTGTTTAACAAATTAGGGAAAGATATCTGGATCGATAACAAGAAATCAGAGGCTATAGGTTTTTATCCAATAATTAATCTTCATAAATCAATGGAAAAATATGGCAACTTCCTCTTAGAGAATCCGTGGTACGGGAGACAAAAGTTTGGAATAGCCATATGAGAAAATTTAAAGGGCCCAAATGATCCAAAAATTAATATTATGAAATCCATGGTGAAATTTTTTTATAGAAAGAGCCTTCAAGTCATTTGGAAATGATTTATCTAGGTACTGCAGGCTGGCACTACCCGCATTGGAAGGGTACATTCTATCCACAGAAAGTAGACGAACTTGCGTTTTACAGTAATCATTCATTCTTAAATGAAATTAACATGACTTTCTATCGGATTCCTTCCGAAACAATGATCAACAGGTGGTATAACTCAACACCCGAAGATTTCATCTTCAGCGCAAAACTATTTAGAGAGATTACTCATATTTCACGTCCTATTCTTAAAACGGATAAAATTTCAAAGTTCTTTACACGGATGCAGGGGCTTAGGGAGAAACTACGATCTATTTTGATCCAGTTTCCTCCCAGTTTTCGTAAAACAAGAGAAACATTTTCTTTTTTAAACCAAATCCTAGAAAAATGCTCTGATCTTTTTTCTGGGCAAATTGTACTAGAAGTTAGGAATGAATCTTGGTTTACAGATGAAGTTAAAGACCGATTAAATGATTTGGCTATTCCTTTTGCAGAAACGACCACACTCAGTATTCCTGAAGAATATCAGAATGAGAATATTCCTTTATACTATATTCGTCTGTTAGGAAACCGAGAATTAATTCCTGATGAGAAATTAGGCCAATTTTTCTTGGATAAAACTAAAGAGCGTAAAGCGTGGGCACGGGAGCTTGTAAAATTGAGTAGAAGATACGATACAATCTTTGTCCTTATTAACAACAGATTTTCTGGTTATGCGATTAATGATGCTATTTTCTTACGAAAAATTCTAACTAAAAAGAATGTTTTAACCAAAGGGTTTGAACAGGAAGACATGTATATCAAGAGACAAATGAGTCTTAAAGAATTCTTATAATATTAAGAATTCAACCTTTATAGCTCTCATTTAAAGAATAAAAATACTTAAACATCCGACAATCACATCTCCTATCCCATTTTCAAAAATAAAGCTAGTTTCCGTTGGAGATTTTCTTCTCTTATTCTTTGTACCTTTCTTTTATTTTGAGCTTAGTGCGTATCACACTACTTTTTAAATATCAATGTTTCAAAGATCCCTACTGGAGCTCTAATGATGCAATCAAAGAGTGTTACACAATATCAAACGCACTGTCTTCACCAATTAGTTCGAAGCTCACTCCCTGAAGAAGAATCAAAAGAAATTTATCGCTGTCTTCGTTGTGGCTGTGCGTTCAAGATTAAAAAAGTAACCTAAGCATCCCACAAAGTTGGGAAGGTGAAGATAACTTCTTTTATAAAAACAGCTTAAGTTACATCAACAAGTGAATCAATTTTCGTAATTGAATCGTGTAAGTTGTCTATTCCATCAATAGTAAGGGTAATTGCTTTTTGAGGACAAATAGTAACACATCGTCCACACCCTCTACATGAATCATCAATCACTGCTTGTCCAGCTACAACTTTTATGGCATGCACAAAACAGGTTTCAACACAGGTTCCACAGCCTATGCATTCATCACCAACTGTTACAGTCACACCTGGCATTTTTGTGACCTTTCCAGCTATCTTTTTTGATACATGAGGTAATATCCGCCATAAACAACAGCACGGACAACAATTACATATTGTAAGAAGCTTATTCCCTGGGCCAATTTTTAACCAGAAAGTATCAAGCTTATTTCTTCCAACCAAATGAACTAATCCTGCCTCACGGCACTTTTGTACATGAAGTAAGGCCTCTTGTTTGGTTACTTGCCTCCCTAATTTCGGATCTATTTGAATTGCTGCCTCACCAAGAAATAAACAACCAAGATCTATTGGATAATCTTTACAGGAAGAAGCAGAGCGACATATACACCAATCCATAATCCAATGATAATTTGCTTCTTCAATAAAATGGTCAATTACCATTGAAGGAACAACTGTTTCACCATGAACTATCTTTATATCAATTTTAATGACACTTGCTTCATCCTTAGGTATGTATATGATTTCATCTTCATGGAAAAGCATATAATCCATAATTCGACCAAGACCAGGTATTTTTGTAAACCTTGCGAAAATTGATCGGAGAGGAAATCCCTTTTTCAAGAGCCAGACAAATAATCTTGATCGAGGCATTTGATAGACCATTCCTAGGAATATACGATATTTTTCTTAATTGTCTCTTCCAAAACTCCATTTAACAATTTTCTCATTATCATATAGGAATTTGGCTTCCACAATTTCATTAGTATTTAGTATTTTCGGAGTAAAAATCCTGTCTCCCTCCCACATCTTCTCATATGGGATCTTATTAATAGGAACCCAAAAGAGATTTCCTTCTGGATTCTCAAACTCGACTTTGGTAGTTACTCGGGTATAATAAAGAAATACCAGCCAATTAAATGCGGGTAAATCCTCAGATTGTTCCCGATTGATCTCATCGAAATAAATATATCCCCTAAACTCGATTTCCTCAGGTTTAAGGTTATTATAACCTGTTTCC
>JBHLPQ010000211.1:0-6234 GCA_048939265.1 Promethearchaeota archaeon | reverse complement strand
TCATGAATACTTAAAGAATGAAGCACCGCATCTCCCAATTTCATTCTCGGGTTCAATGAAGAATATGGATTTTGAAATATTATTTGTGATTTGACATCATCTTTTCTAGGTTTCAAATCATCATAAGAGATTTTTTCACCATTCCACATGAATTTTCCAGCTGTAGGTTCCTCAATACCAACAACAACTTTGGCAGTTGTTGTTTTTCCACATCCACTTTCACCAACAAGACAAAAAATCTCACCACGATTGACTGAAAAACTGATATCATCTATAGCATGAACAACTTCATGTTTCTTTGAAAATAACCTGTGAAAAAATCCACGTTCAACTGGAAAGTACTTCTTCAGGTTTATAACTTCTAATAAAGGAATGTCTTCTTCTTTGTTTGAGTGCAAGTTCATCACGGATTATTGAAATTGAGTTTGTATTTGTCGTCATACTTGAAACATTTTACTAAGTGTTCGATGTTCTTGTTTGAAGGTAGTTTTATGAATTCAGGATTTATTTTTTTACAGATATCTATAGCATATTGACAACGTTCAGAGAAACGGCAACCCTCAGGAACATCTCTCAAATCTGGAGGCAATCCTGGAATATGTACCATTTTTTTCTTTGTTTCATCCTTTACATTTGGAATAGCAGCAATCAAAGCTTGAGTATATGGATGTGCTGGTCTTTCGAAAATTGTGAAAGTGTCCCCAATTTCAAGGAGCTGGCCTGCATACATGATCGCCACCCGCTGTGTAATTTCTGCAACAATTCCAAGGTCATGAGTGATCAGAATAACCGTCAGGTTAAAATCGTCTATAAGTTCTTTAAAAAGTTTTAAGGTTCGTGCCTGAACTAAAACATCTAAAGCGGTTGTTGGTTCATCAGCAATAATTAACTTTGGATGAAGCAATAAGGCTAAAGCAATTACTATCCGTTGTTGCATTCCACCTGAGAATAGAAACGGGTAATCAACTAATCTAGATTTTGATATCTCTAATCGACTAAGTAGTTGTAGAACATCAACCCAAGAATCATCATTGTACCGATCATGTTCCTTTAACGTATCAATAAAATGGTTTTCCACTTTTAGGAGGGGATTTAGCGCATTTTGGGAAGCTTGAAAAATCATCGAGATTTCGGAGCCCCGAATCCGTTGGAATTCTTTCTCCGTCATTTTTCTTAAATCTCGACCATTAAAAAGAATTCTACCTTTACGAACGACTCCCCCTTTTAACAAACCTAGTAATGAAAATCCAAGTGTGCTTTTCCCACAACCTGATTCTCCAACAATCCCCAAGACCTCACCATTGGGGAGTTCGAAGGAAACATGATCAATTGCTCTTACATTACCTTCTTTTGTAGGATATTCAACGACTAAATCATCCACTTTCAAAAGTGGAAAGCTCTGACTATCTTGAATCATTTTATACCAGACCTAATTTTAGAGATTAGGGGATTGAATTTATCATTTAAGGCATCTCCGACAAGTGAAAGTGCAAAAGCTAGTAAGAATATCATTAGTCCTGGAAATATCATCAACCAAGGATATGAACGTATTTTTGAAAGTTCTCTGGCGTCATATATGTCATAACCCCAGTCTGGTGTCGGAGGTTGGATCCCAAGGCCTAAATAAGCAAGTCCTGCGTTTGTAAGAATTGCATCAGTCATATTAAACGGAATTATTGCAATTGATGAAGCTATAACATTAGGAGTAATATACCTTAGTAATATTGTCAGTCTTCCAGCACCTAACGATTTGGCAGCTTCAACATACGTTTCTTCTTTGACTTGTAATACCTGGGATCGAATAACCCGAAAATATGTTGGAATATAAACAACAGCCGTGGCTATCGATACGGGTGCAATATCTTTAAAAAGCCCAGTCGACGCAAAAAATAATGCTAGAGCAATAGCTAATAACAATGAAGGTAATGAATAAATGGAATCAGCTACCAAGGTAAATAAACGATCTATTTTTCCACCAAAATAACCTGACAGGATTCCCAATGGAATACCAACTATAATTGCAAGTAAAGTACCAGAGAAAGCAATTATTAACGTAATACGTGACCCATAAATCACACGCGATAACATATCACGACCCAATAAATTTGTGCCAAAGGGATGTTCTACTGACGGTGGTGCATACCTACAATAGGGATTATCTTCACCACAGTTTCTATTTCGATCTGCATAATGGTAGGGGGCAATAACATCAGCAAAAACGGCAACAAACACCATTATAAAGAAAATAACAAGGCCGATAGTCAAAGACTTATTCTGGGTTATAAAACCCCATAATGTCCCTATCTTGGTTTTAAAACTAGATTTAGTAATTACTAAAGTAGTCAAAATTCTCACACCAGATATCAATATTTTATTCTTGGATCTAGAACTGCATATAGAACATCGCTAAATAAACTGATTATACTAACAACGATTATTAAAATAATAAATGCTCCTTGTACTGCTGGAAAATCCTTCTGTATAATCGCAAAGTAAACGTATCTCCCTAATCCTGGAATACTAAATGTTGTTTCAGTTAGAATAGCTCCAGATAATAAGAGGGCGAATTGTAAGCCTATCATACCGATCGTTGGTACTACAGCATTTTTTAAAGAATATCTATATTTAACTGTTCGTTCGGGGATACCTCTAGAACGTGCAAAATGGACATAGTCCTGTTCTAATTGATAGATCATGTTAGTTCGAATTAATCTGCTGATTGTCCCAGCAATTAGCATTCCTAAGGCAAGACTTGGTAAAAACAAATGTATTATTAATTCAAAAGTTAAGTCTAGACGTCCACTGAGTAAAGTGTCAATCAACCAAACTTCTGTGTAATGGGTAAACTCACCAGTCGCTCCACCATGCATTAATGAGACAGTGGGCCAGCCTGGAACATATTCCAAAACAAATACTTGCATTAAGGTGCCAACCAAAAATATGGGCATTGCATAAACTCCAATTGAAAAAATACGGATGAGATGATCTCGTTTACGCTCACGATGGGCACCAGAATAAGTACCTAAGAATATCCCTAGTGGAATACCAATTAGAGTTCCAAAAGTCCCTAACATAAGTGTAGGACCAAACGCAAGTTGGAGTTCTGCGATGATTTCCAAATTGGTGTTATAAGATCTTCCAAGATTAAGAGTAAGGATATTACTGATGAAATCAAAATATTGTTCTTGTATAGGTTTGTTTAGGCCCAATTCTTCTGCTATTGCTTCAGCACGATCTGGAGGTAATTGTGGACTCATTACAGCAATGGGGTTAGCTCCAGGAATGACTCGTAGTAATACAAAAATGATTGTTAATAAGAACCAGACCATTGGTATAAGAAGTAGTAATCGAGAAATAATAAAAGATCTTAATGAACTCATTCGGATGTAACAACTCCTGACTAGTGACTATTAATTGGTTATTCATTCACCGTGTAGAGGGAATATGATTATACCCTTAATAGATGAAAATCGTCTTGACATGGGATTCTGGGATTATTTATAAAAACTTGTTGAATTATTCAACTTAATATGACAAGATTCCCGTAATTAAAATTTTAACACTGAATTGGATAGAAGTAGTGAAGTGAGGCTGTTATTCTTTCTATTAATATCTTAGGCTACTTTAGTTGTATCAGAAAAGTAAAGTAAAGGGTTTTGGAAAAATAAAAAGGGGGAAAGAAAAGATCTACTCTTTTATTGTCATTTCAGTGAGATTCATCTTTTCTTTTTTCTAGTGAAAAATATTCCTGCCATAACTAAAACTACAAGGGTAACTTGCATTTCAAATCCTGGAGCAGGTTCTTCTTCCGTTTTTGTTTTTGTTTCTTCTTCAGTTGCAGTCGCGCTAGTTGGTGTAGTCTCCACAGGTTCTTCTGTGAGTTTTATCGTATTATAATGAACATTTTCAGAAGGTTCGAGGGTTACACCTGCGACATTAGGTTGACGGGCAATAAATTGAGACAACATTGTGAAGAGTGGAATGATTGGAACATCTACAGCCATCAATTCTTGAGCGTCTATTTGTGCTTCTTTTCTGACTTCAAGATCAGGATCACTGAGCATAGTATCAATGTATCCGTCCATCACTGTTGAAGAGTAATTTGTTCCAAGGCTGAAGGCACCACCACCAACAAATGGAGTGATATAGTTACTAGGATCGGGATAATCGAACCACCAACCTAATAAGAATAGTGGCATAATTCCCCAACCTTCTTTATACGCTGACCATTCAGCTGCTTGAAGCTCCACGTCGAAAAATCCTGTTGCAATAAGTTGGGCTTGAAGAAGTTGTGCAACATCGGCTTCTGTGCTTCCATAGTGGGAAGGTGAGTACCAGAGATCGATTTCATATTGATCCTCTGTGGAATAACCTGCTGCAGTCATGTTACCTTCAACCCAATCCTGATTTGGACCGTCTGCAAAGGCATCTATGTGACTCTCAAATATTTCTGGAACCATGCTGAACAACGGTTCATTGTAATCATCAAAAACTACACTGCAGATTTCAGAACGATCAACTGCTGCAGCAATTGCTCGTCGAACGCGGACATCGGTCAAGTAGGGGTATGAGGCATCAACGTCACAGTTTAGCATCAAATATCGAATGCCTGCAGTGGCTTTAGTGGCATGAGCTAGGTCGGAATTCGCTTCAACAGCCTTAATTTCATCAGGACCGAATATACGGTGTGCAACATCGATATCACCGCCTTCAAGAGCGAGAAGTAATGCTGAAGCACTCGCGTAGAACTTGATAACTACTTTTTCATTTGCAGGTGCTGTTCCAAAATAGTGGGGGTTTGGTACTAAGATGATTTCAGTATCTTTTGTCCATGTATCAACCATATAGGGACCTAAACCATAAGGTATATGCTCGGGATCGCCTGAAATTGTGTCTACAGCTAGAGGGCCACTAATACTGACTGGCCATGCGACAGTATAGGTTAACCTTTGCAGGAAAGTGGCATCAGCCAGACTCAAATCAATAGTAACAGCAGTATCATTAACCACTGTCACTGTATCGATAACATCGCTGAGGAGGAAGCCAGGATCTCCGTTTAACGCTATTGATCGATCCAAGTTCCATTTTAAAGCAGTTGCATTGAAAGGGGTGCCATCACTAAACTTTATCCCTGTTTTAATTTTGAAAGTATACGAATCTGCTGTTGGATTGACTGTGTATGAGTCCAAAATTGGCCCCATTTCGGCATCAGTAGAATCAACAGGCATTTCCATGAGTCCATGAGTAAGTTGGACAAGAATATTCGAGGAGAAATAATCATAGCAATCTGCTGGATCTAAATTGATGATTTTATCTGAAGTTCCAATTATTACTGTAGTACTAACTGCTGTGGGGGGCGCTGTCACACTGGTTGCCACAGGAAGGATTGAAAACATTATCAATAGGAGTGTCAAAACAATTTTTCCTTTTTTAGAGTTCAAGTTTTTCACCTATGTAAGTTAAATTTAAAGAAAATTTAACCGAACTTTCTCGAAATCCTAGAGGTATAAAAATATTTGTTCAGATGCTTACTCCTTAATCACCAAAAATCCCAAAGAAGTAGCCTATTACTAAAAGAATTTAATCTTAATTCTATAGTTTTTCTTCTCAATTAATTCCCTCAATTCAGTTTATTTTTATAATAGAAGTGAATTTCACTGCTCAATAATTTCTTATATTTAGCCATAATGAGTTTGATAAATCATAGCAATCGGCAATAGGATTATAACTATAGCTTTGGAAAGGAAACTTACACAATGAAAGTCACATATTTGGTAAAAAGTCATTTAAGCTTCGTAATATTAATGGGGATTATCTACCTCCTCTCAGCTATAACAGTTCTCACACTCCCGAGGGGATTTGAGATCCCCCAACTCACAGAAAGTTATGTGCTCTTTGGTCCTTCACTTTCTGCCTTAATCCTTTTGGTATCAATTGGAGGTTATCTTGTTTATCGTTATCTAATGAAACCTCCTCCTCGGAAGGAAAGTATGTATCAACTCATTTGGGGAGTGTCTTTCCTTCTTTTTAGTATTACTTTTGTTGGATTGTGTTTACAATCCCTTGGATTTGGTTTTGCAAATATGGATGAACCATTTCTTTTCTTTCTTTGGCGAAATCCCATGATCCTCTGGGCCACAGGGATGATGATCGGAACAATGATGCTTTTTACGGAAGAAAAAAACGATATTTTGATCATTGGTTTGATAATATTTCTGGCTGGAGAATTTTGGT
>JBHLPQ010000210.1:0-6264 GCA_048939265.1 Promethearchaeota archaeon | reverse complement strand
TTGTCCCCATAAACACGATTGTCAAAATTGTGAAAAGCAGATTTGTGTTATGATAGTAGCAAATGCAGAGTTCCCAAGTAAATTTGGACATTTTCGTATTGTTGGTTTTGTGAATAATAAGGATCGAGAGGAACATATCGCAATTGTCAAAGGTGATATTATCGGAAGGAAAGGTCTTCTAACTCGCTTGCATTCATCATGTCTAACTGGTGATGCTTTGGGATCCTTAAGATGTGATTGTGGGCCTCAGTTGAATCAATCGCTTAAAATGATTGAAGAAGAAGGATCAGGGGTCATATTATACATGCAACAAGAGGGAAGAGGCATAGGATTATTGAACAAACTCCGTGCCTATGCATTACAAGATAATGGATTCGATACGTACGATGCGAATGTTGTTTTAGGTTTTGGACCAGATCAACGCGAGTATGAGGTGGCTGGAGCCATGCTTGAGAAACTGGGTGTGGAATCCATACGGTTAATCACAAACAACCCAGAGAAAATTAAACAACTTGAAGAGCATATAGAGATTCTTGAAAGAGTACCGCTGGATTTACCTCCAACAAAATATAGTTTAAATTATCTACAAACCAAAAAGCAACGTTTTGGGCACTTACTAGACGTTCACTCAAGAGAGTAATAGAAGGGAAACTTATTGAGTCAAGCAAAACCCACCAGAGAACTTCGATTAGGAATAATTAGAGAAAAACATGATCAATTACCTTCAATAATGAAGGAGAATGAAGTAGCTTGTTGGTTGATTTTCATTCGCGAAACTTCATCCAACCCAGATCCAATTATGGATCTTATCATTGGAGGAGATGTTGTATGGGAATCAGCTTTTCTTTTTACTTATAATGAAACAGGTTTCTCTAAAATTGCCATTGTAGGAAACTACGATGCACCAGCAGAGAGAAATAAGGAGATATGGGACGAAGTTATCCCTTATAAAGAGGGGATTGCAGCCCCTTTGAGAGAATTAATTGGTACTATCAACCCTCACAACATCGCTCTGAACTATTCTGAAGATGATGTAGTCTCGGATGGACTCTCACATGGGATGTTCTTAAAATTATCCGAGATTTTAGCAGATAAAACTGGTCGATTTATTTCAGCTGCACCAATTATTCGAGCTATAAGAGGAAGAAAGACTAAAACTGAAATTAAACTTGTTACTGAAGCCTGTAAGTTAACTGAAGAGATTAATCGAACCATAACTGCGAAATTAAAGATAGGAGTGTCTGAACCTGAAATCCAAAGGATATATTATGACGAAATGGATAAATTAGGAGTGGTTGAAGCTTGGCAGAGGGCCTCCTGTCCAGCTATTGATGCTGGACCAGATAAAGAAATTGGACATGTTGGCCCTTCTCCTCAGTATATCACAAAACAAGGACATACACTCCATAATGATTTCGGTATCAAGTTGCGAGGGTACTGCTCTGATATCCAGAGAATGTGGTTCTTTGGCACGGAACCACCTGAAGAATTAATCCACGCTTTTGAAACAGTACAAGATGCCATCCTCAAAGCAGCTGATTTTATTAAACCTGGTGTCACCGGGTATTCTGTAGATAATATTGCCCGTGAATATGTGAAAGCGAGGGGGTATGAAGAATATGCCCATGCGTTAGGGCACCAAGTAGGTACAGAAGCCCATGATGGTGGAGTCATTCTTGGTCCCCTTTGGGAAAGATATGGTGATACACCAAAGGGATTGGTAGAAGAAAACAATATCTTTACATTAGAATTGAATGTCAAAACAACAAATTATGGTACAGTATCTTTAGAGGAAAATATTGTGGTTACAAAAGATGGGTGCGAGTTTCTAGTCCCTCCTCAAGAGAAATTCATTCTAATCAAGTAACTGATGAAATAACAGACTTAACACAAAAACCACGGCGAACTGTTTCATGGCATTCTTTGATATCTTTATACAGGTGTTCTCTGTCCTGATCGAAGGATTGCTTGGACTTCTCATAGATCTCTTGATTGTCTATATTATGATTATAGTGGGTATAATTTGGCGTTTTTCAAGATTCTATAAGCCTGAATATGGAAAATGGATTAATAAAATCACTATTTGGTTTTTTTTTCCAGTTAATATTATCTCGTCCTTTGCTTCAATCGAGTCCTTTGCTGGAGAAATGATAATAATTGTTTCACTGATAGCAGTCATTGTACACGTTACAAGTTTCTTATCAATTCATTTAATCTCAAGGAATAGACCATCAGAAGAGGTGGGTGCGCGAGTACTCTGTAGTACTTTTCCTAACACATTATTATATCCGTTCCCAATAATTTTAGCAATCTTGGGACCTTCTGCTTTGATTTATGCGTCAATATTTGTTTTTATAGCAATGATATTACGAAATAGCCTTGGAGTATTGCTGGGAGTAATGTATGCCCCTGAAGATGTAAACACCTTAGAGAATGAACAAAAATCACCTTTCACGGATGTTAAAAAGATTTCTTTTAATCTCTTGAAGTTTCCACCATTATTAGCGGTAATTACTGGATTTGCACTCCATGCTTTAGTGGGGCCAGGAATAATCGGTGATTTTTTTGCCTTACCAGGATTGAGTATCGTTAAACCAATTTCGCTGTATGGTGCACTGATTCTCGTAGGTGTCTCTTTCCGTGAGATCGAGCAGCTGCATCCTAAGAACCTTTTCTCAAAAGAAGTTCTTAGGGTGAGCTCTGTCCGATTCCTCATCGCTCCTCTGGTTATACTCGTTTTTCTAGTCATTTTTCAAGTTCGTGAACCAGCAGTCGCAATGACTCTTATAATTCAGGGAATGGCACCCCCAGCAGTAATTAATATTATGTATGGGAAATTTTTCCAGCTTAAGGAAGATGAAATTAGTTTACTGATTACTAGTCTCACATTACTGGCATTAGTGATATTACCATTTGAATTACTTGTACTTTTTGTGTTATTTCCTATTACATAGGAATATGGCATAGAACTTATAGAAAAGCCATCAAGTTGTCACTAGAGTAGTCATCAATATGATCTTCAGTACGATAGACTTTTTTAGTAGTCAACGTGTATAGAGCTCCCGTTGGTTCGATCTTTTCATCTAAACGTGACAAAAGGTCGTGGATCTCTTCAAAAGATGGCCAGTGATCCCACTCAAAAGCATAATCATACTCTCCCATAAGAATAGAGGATCTCACTGTTTCAAACGTATTGGTGGTTTCAACTTCTTGAATAACCTGCTCAATAGCGGTTAAGGCATCAGAAATGCTGGGGCCTTGAATTCGAATCAGAGAGAAAATGGTAGCTAAGGCTCTTTTTCCGATTTCAGCGTGTACGCGTTCAGTCTTATGACTTTCTGTAGTAATAGCATATTTCGTTGGCAATTCCTTCAGACACTCATCAATTCTGCGTACTAACTCTAATAATGGTTCTGGTTCAGGTGGTTTACTCCAGTGAAACACAAAATCGTAATTTCCATATGCTCGTTCCCCTCCAGAAATCGAAAGGTCACTTAACTTATGTGAGAGTTTAAGTAAGCAATTACTTGCTTCAGGAAGCCGTGGGCCATATAATACTATGAAAGATTTCAATATTATTGTCTCCTTTTGTTAAGGTGCTTTAACTCGTCAAAAGCTAGCGTTGATATTTTCCTAGAAATAAGTTACTCTAATTTAAAAGATTTTCATATGTATTTTTAAAACGACATGATTCGTCAAAAAATAGGAAAAGAAAGATATTATCAATAGAAAATGATGATAATTTTTCGTATCGGCCTTAAAATTTGGAATTATAACTATAGAATATCAATAATGATGAATGGGGCAAAAATAACTATCACCCATATCATGAATACAGGTCAAACCCATACTCGGCATATGGGTTTGCTACGGGAGAGCTAAGACATATAAACCCTTTACTAATGGGTTACTTTACGAGAGCTTAACTAGTTTTAGCTTTGGACTGGAACAGTGGGCTTCTTCCTAGGTAAGAAATACGGCTATTCTTTGGAATGTTATGTATTACATTGGTAACACTCATAAAACATCATAAATCCTAAGCGATGGTTGTTTATATGGCAGATATTAAGGCAATAGCGTCTTTCATACCTCAAAATAGGCTTGAAATTCAAGAACTTGTGGATAAATATCACAGTTTGTCCACCCTTAATTATAAGGTTGCTTTGAGAAAGCTTAAGAGTACTGTTAATCGTTTTCGGGGAAAAGCTCTAAGTAGTGTTAGATGGGTGTATCATCAACGCTTAATGCTCCGTGAAAAGGTCGTTCCTGGCCCCAATGAAGACGCATTGACAGCAGGTATTCAATCTTTGAGTTACGCTATTCGCCGTGCTGACATCAAACCCGAGGAAATTGATGCGTTATTCGTTGTGTCGGAATCTTATCCTTATGCTGTGAAGTCCAGTACAGCAATAGCTGGTAAGGCTGGTTTGACTGATTTAAAGTATGGTGTCCGTGGAGAGTTCGCCTGTAAGCCATTCGGAGAATTTCTTGACATTGCGGCCGCTCTTATCGATTCTGGTAGGTGTCGTTATGTTGCAGTAACTGCCACTGATGCTAGTCAAGGCGCGCCTGGAGATGACCTAGAGTTCTCTGCGTCTTTCTATTCTACTACTATCATTCTCGGGAAAGAAAAAGGAATTGCCGAGATTAAAGGACGCACGTCAATCAATTATGATTTTTCTGATTTTATTCGTAAAGAGGGGGAAGAATTCCCAGAGCATGAGGGACAAGGTACCTCGTTAGCCTTCCGAGGAATGATTCTTTCCACCCTTAGAAAACACCTTGAAAATTATACTGATATTAGTCCTGACTGTCTTCAATCTAAAACCTGGGTGATCCACTCTCCTAATGGTTCCTTTCCAAATGAAGCCTTGATGGATATTGGCAATCATTTTGGCGTTCCTTTAGCTGAGAAGCTGTTTGATGAAAATGGGAAGATGTTGGGTATCGAACCTAAGGTTAAAGTTTCGAATTTAGCACCTGTCATTGCTAATGGCTATTCTGCGACTGTTCCAACAGCATTATGCAATGCGATGGAAACTGCAAAGCCTGGTGATGAGATCATGACTGTTCTTTATGGATCAGGTGCTGGATCTGATGTTATTAGTATCAAGGTCAAAGCTGATGGCTCTCAAGTTGCTAATAATGGAGTTCCTACTGTTCAAGAGCAGATAGACTATAAACAGAAAATATCAGTAGAAGATTATTTCAAGTTTCGAGATGCTCCTGATCAAGCTGCTCGGCACATAGCTTTATTGGACGTTGAACCACTATCAAAAGAATATTATCAGGTAGAAGGCTGCCCGAAATGTGGTGCTGTTTACTTCGGAGACAGTTGGACCAAATACAACTTCCCTGATTTCACTCCCCCTGAAAAATTCGGTGAACTTGAAGGGCGTTGCTTACGTGGGATTGAAACAATAACTGGTGACGCTAAAAGAATCTGTGGAACGAAATTGAAAACACTGAAGATTCCAAAGCGGGCCCGAATAAAACAAGTTCAATTTTATAATCCTGCTAAGAAAACGAATGGGCATCCAGAAAATCCTTACTGGGCTATGTTTGACCAAAAAACAGTGAGAGGGTTCAATTATAATCCAAGAATTTGTAATTTCACTGATGGAGAAGAAGTAAAGGCTGTTATCGGCCGTTGGCGTCCTGCCCCGAAAGGTTGGGTTCCAATACTGTATGTTCCGATGTACACGCAATTACGCAGTAACTACCAACAAGAAAATTAATTAAAAGTCTCCAGGGGCTCATCCTGAAAATCTATATTTGACGATATTTGACTAAAAACTAGTTTTTTCATTTCATTCATTTTAAACCATTTCTGCATCTAAGGAGAAATATTAATACAACTTGGGGGATGATTACTCACTTTTCTTTATGGTGATAAGTGATGGAGTATATAACCAAAGAGGACATTAGAAAGTTATTGCAAGAGAAGAAAGGTGATCGTGTTGAAACACATGTTGCAAATCAACTTAGTTTATTCTCCTTATCCATAATGATCCTCGGGTCTTTCTATTGGTACTTAACATACATCAATTATTCATCAAATATTTTCTATCACTTTCCTATCTCTGTCCTTATTGGGAGTTGTTTCACTGGTTTTTCAATCTTCTTCACAACTTCAGATTTCACTCCTGCGGCACGGGATGCATCTCTGAAGAAGGGAGCAGTACCCATCATACTTCTCAATGGCGAAACACGGGTCTTCGAATCCTATTACGCTACCGGTGACACGGATAAGCCCGTTGAGCC
>JBHLPQ010000058.1:0-19029 GCA_048939265.1 Promethearchaeota archaeon | reverse complement strand
CTAAAGACTTTTTGATAATATCTCTAGTTCGTTGTTCAAAATTAATAACTAATCCAGAGCTAAGCAGTTTCATTCATAATTTATTAAATAACCTTTTTTCTCTCCATTCTACTGAATCTTTAACAATTATTGATACGAATAGATTAAATTCACTTGTACCGATAATAAAATCTTACTTATCGTCTCTGCCAAACAGCGAACTTGAAGAGGTATTACTACCATTAATGAATAATCTTACTTCAAATATACTAAATTCTGTAATCGTAACAAATTTTCTACAGCTCTCAAAAGAAGGAGAAGACCTTTCAGTAGTAGAGAAGTTGCTTTCTAAATATGAAGCAAAAGAGTTCTCTATTGAGGGGAAAAATGTACTAAGATATTACCTTTCAACTATTGTTGGCAAATCAGAAGGTAGGGATTTATCGATTTTTGTTATTTTCCAAGGAAAACCGCGTAGTCAATCCCAATTTTTATCAATATTTTTTACTCGTACATCGCAAAGTACAATTGAAAAAATTCTTCTTGATTCACCCATCGAATCTTTAGAAGAAAACATGCTCAAATCAATAACTAATTATTTTGAATCTAATCCTCCTCAAAAGCCTGAAGAATATTTCTTCGCTCTTTATGAAAAAGGGAATGAGGATATTCAACGAGCTGTTTTACCCCTTTTAGGAGAATTCTGCTCTTGGTACAATCTTTCTATGCTTATGGAGTTGCAGGAAAAAGAAAAATATCACATAGAGTATCAAAAAGCTTTAATAAAATTCTCTTCCAGATTTGATATACAATCCCCTCAAGCTCTTAGACAAATCTGGGTTTCAGGCCTTAAAGATGTCTATACTAAGCGTTTAAAAGAACCAACTTCTCAAGTCAACTTTCAAACTCAATGTCCCCAATGTGGGAATCCGATACTCGAGAATCAAAAGAATTGTGGATTCTGTAGCCAAGGTTTAACGTGTATTATATGTAGAAAATCAGTTGTTCATTTACAGAGCGAAGAGGAGGTGGTTCGTTGTCCTCAATGTGCTAGTTTTTTTCATCGTCGTCATTTAAACGAAAGTGTTAAACTTCAAAAAAGCTGTCCTGTTTGCAATGTGAAAATGAGAGAAACTGAAGTGAAATCTCTTCCCATATACACATTCTTCTTTAAATAAAATAGGAACTTAGGTGTTTTATACCCCCAGGTGACCTAGCTAGTTTCTTCGATCTTCTTAAGATCCTCTCCCAATTCTACTACTAATACAGGTTCAGAAGTGACTAGTGTTACCCGTTCGGACATAAGATTAAAAATACTAATCAAAAACCATCCTTCAGGAAGGAAATTTCATAATGAGCCCAACAGGAGTAGAAAAACGGATTTCTAGCGTAGGTATTGACGTGGGAACCAGTACTTCTCATTTGATTTTCTCTGAATTGGTTTTGAAGAAAGATCCAATTTCAAGAACAGAGAAATTTCACGTTGCAGAGAGGAATATTCAATATAAAGGAAGAATTTTTTTTACTCCACTTAAAAATAATGAAATTGACCTACAAGAACTAACTCGGATTCTACTAAAAGAATATGAAAAAGCTGGAAAAAAAACTTCAGAGATTGATACAGGAGCAGTTATAATCACTGGAGAGTCAGCTAAGAAAGAAAATGCGGAACAGATTATAGAACTTCTAGCACGAGAGACTGGAAAATTCGTTGCAGCAAGCGCAGGACCCAATTTTGAGTCAATAATTTCTGCCTATGGATCTGGTGCTGTTAAATATTCTAAAAATCAATCTTGTAAAGTTATTCATACTGATGTAGGAGGAGGAACCTCCAACATCGCAGTTATTAATAATGGAGAGATAATATCTACAGCCTGTATTAATGTTGGGGGCCGACTTCTTGTTTTCGATGAGAAAGATGAAATAATTAAGATTGAACCTGCAGGTAAGATTGTTTTAGACCATTGTAACCTTAATTTGGGAATTGGTGATTTAATTTCTCATTCTCAAAAGGAAAAAATCGCAAATGAACTGACATCAGCATTGCTAGAAGTTATCACAGGACAAAAAATGTCTAAATTTGCAATGAAGTTGATGAAGACTCCTCCATTATCTACTAAAAGTATTGAAGGAGAAAATTACTGGAGTTTTTCTGGTGGTATAGCAGAATATATCTACAACAACAATACTCCGATTTTCAACGATCTTGGTTTCGAATTAGGTAAGGAAATTCGATCACAAATCAAAAAAAAATATAGTAAATCTTGGATAGAAGTACCAGAGAAAATTCGGGCAACAGTTATCGGTGCTAGTGAATATACACTACAAGTAAGTGGTTCCACAACCTTTATGACACCAGAGACAGAAGAAACGTCCTTTCCAATTAGAAATTTACCTATTGTTACCCCATTTATTGAAAGAGATTTGTTATCAGAATCTTATGTTGCCACTCAAATTTCCACTGCTTTACAAAGACTAGATCTTCTTGAAGGGGAAGAAGCTGTCGCATTGGCGTTTCACGACCCTGTAAGAACAGTCTATGAAAAACTGACAGTTTTCTCAAAAGGGGTTGTAAAAGCTTTACCTAAAACAATCACTAACAATAAACCAATTATTCTAATTTTTAGTACAGATATCGGAAATTCTGTTGGGAATGTTCTTTATCGAGAAACAGGCATTAAAAATGACATTCTGTCAATTGATGAAATATATTTGAAGGAAGGAGATTTCATTGATATTGGCCAGCCTATTGTCAATAATCGCGTTTTTCCAGTCGTTGTAAAGTCATTAATTTTTGGATAATGTTTCCTACGTTTTCATTTCTCTAGAAATTTTCTAAGTGATTTTCAAGACTTTTTAAAAGGCCTTTCAAATTAAGTTATTCCAATGAACTCAACTGGTAGATAGATATGTTTGACGTTTTATTGAATGAAAAAGAGACCGAATTGAAGTATCAAACGAGAAAATTCGTTAAAACTATTCCCGCCTCTTGGCTTCGGAAAATGGATCAGGATGAAATTCAGTACCCGACAGATTATGTTAAGAGATTGGGAGATGAAGGATTATTAGGAGTTCGATTTTCTTCTGAATATGGAGGAAAAAGTCTGGGGTGGGTTGCTGAAACTGCAGCCATTGAGGAAATCGGTGTTTTGGGACCAAGTTTGGGCTGTCTATACTCTTTGATCAGTATTGTTGGAGAGGCAATTCATTGTTTTGGAAATGAAGAACAAAAGAAGAAATATTTAGAACCAATGATAGAAGGAAAATTATTTTGTGCTGAGGCCCTAACTGAGCCACGAGGCGGTTCCGATTTTTTTGGTGCTACCTGTATTGCGGAAAAACAGGGTGACATTTTCGTTCTCAACGGTCAAAAACGTTTTGTCGTAGGATCAGAAGGAGCGGATTTTTTCCTTGTATATGCGAAAACTGATTCAAAGGCAGAAGATCCTAGAAAATCTATAAGTACCTTTATTGTTCCACGAGATACTGGAGTGGAGGTAAAACATGTCTATGGTTTAATGGGAAGCCGTGGAGGAGGGACTGGACGATTAAATTTTAACAATGTAGAAGTTCCAGAAAAGAACTTGGTTGGAGAGATCAATCAAGGAGGAGAGATATTCAATCAGATGATGATCCCTGAACGGATGACGAGTGCTGCTGGTGCCATTGGATCAGCAAGAGCTGGGTTAGAAGTTGCAGCAAGATATAGTAATCGTCGGAAAGCATTTGGCCAGGTAATTAGGAAATTTCAAGGGGTCAATTATAAACTCGCAGATAGTGTCACCCTTCTTGATGCTGCAAGATCATTGATTTATAGTACATCCAGAACAATAGATGCTAATAAGGGTATTACAACTGGAAAAATCCGTCAAATGGTTTCAGAAAGCAAAAAGTTTGCTACAGACGCTGCTTGGGATGTGATTAATCATGCTATGCAGATCATGGGAGGAATTGGCTATACTAATGTCTATCCTGTTGAAAGATTACTCCGAGACATCCGGTTAATGAGCATTTGGACTGGTACAAATGAAATTATGAACCTTCTAATCCAACACGAATATTATCGTGAATTATTAGGCCAACCAAAAGAAAAAATACCTCGTGATGTCGAAGAGGACGCAGTTGGAGCAGAATATACAGAGGAAAAGGTTTTTGAATAGATTCAACAATTTACCAACTATTTAAAACAATACTAAGAGAACAATCGAAATCAATTAATAGGGGAGATGAAGCTGATTGATTATTTCATTAGTTTACTAAGGAGGTTCAAAAATGCAGTTAGGTAGTACAGAGCATTTACTTGAAATCCAAAAACGAGTGAATGAAAATGAAGAGTACTTAGAAATGACAAAGGGAGAAGGTAAGAAATCTTTCACATTTATTCTAGAACCCGAACCCAAGAAAAATGTTACTGAAACAATACGTATTGGATATAAAGAGAACGACGGAGTCATAGAAGACATCTGGGAAGGAGAAAAAGAAACTGAATTTGTTATTACAGGAAAATATGGCAATTGGGTTAGAATACTTCGTCAAGAACTTGGCGCAACCAAAGCCTTGACAATGAGAAAGCTTAAGCTCAAAAAAGGGAGTCTGATTAAGCTCCTTCGCACTTCAGACAGTACAATTAAGTGGATTGAAATTCTTGCCAGCATTCCAGTAGAATTTCATGGTGACTATGCTACCCTGTCTACTACCAAGGATTGATCCGTAATGGATGCTTTAAAATTAAAGAATAAGGTAGCAATAGTGACAGGAGGAGCTTCTGGAATCGGACGGAGAACAGTAGAGAAATTTGTAGAACTTGGAATGAAAGTTGCTATTGCTGATTTAGATGAAGATTTAGGAACAGGATTAGAATCAACATTATTAAATAAGGGGAATGAAGTTTTTTTTCATCAAACGGATGTTTCTGATTCCCAACAAGTGGTATCTTTTGTTAAAGCTGTTCTAGAAAGATTTAAGACAATTCATATTCTAGTAAATTGCGCTGGTGTTGGTGGACTCTCTAATTACATTGAGATCATTGAGGAAGAATGGGATTGGACAATCAATACAAATCTGAAAGGAACACATTTGATGTGCCTTGAAGTTGCCAAGGTTATGGTTAAAAAAGGAATCAAAGGAAAAATTGTCAACCTTTCAAGTATAAATGACCAAATTCCAGTAGTCGGTGAGACAGCTTACGCTACAAGTAAAGCCGCGATAACTGGATTGACTAGATCGATCGCTTTAGAACTCGCCCCTTACGGAATCAATGTGAATGTTATTCGTCCTGGTGCAATAGAGACACCTTTAATGAAAGAGGTGTTAGAATTGCCTGACCTTTCTCTTGCATTGCTACGTCAGATTCCCCGAGGACGCTTTGGCCAACCTGAAGATGTAGCCAAAGTGATACTATTCTTAGTCTCAGATTTAGCTGAATGGGTAACTGGAGCAGCGATACCAGTGTCAGGTGGGATGCACCTCGTTGGAGAGGCCTCATATAATTACTACTTCGAACGAGAAATGCGACATGAGGAACAACTACCTGATATTCCTTTTACTCGTCCATGGAAAAAATATGATCTTTCTGAATTCTATAAAAACAATTAGATTAGGGGAATACTTGTGCCTAAGAAAATTCTTATTACAGGAGCTTCTTCGGGATTAGGATTATCTCATAGTATTTATTTGGGATCCCGAGGTTATGAGATAATTGGAACCTCTCGAAAAGCAGAAGAACTGAATAAAGAAGTACTCAAAAAGAGATTTTTGATAGACCATACAAAATTCCAGTTTATTGACAAAGAAAAAACAATAATTCAACCTGGGAAAATCATTGCTCCTAAGGAGATAATTAACAATCTAGATGAAATTTTAGAAGAAATTCAGTTCATAAATATGGATGTAAGTAAAACTGAATCAGTTTCCAATGCTATACAAAACCTAGAATCAAAATCAATTGACATCTTAATCAACAACGCGGGAAATGGCTTTTTTGGACCCGTTGAAGAATTGTCTTTGGATAATGCCCAATATCAGTTTGAGGTGAACTTTTTCGGTTTAATTCGTGTTCTACAATCAATTATACCAGTAATGCGGGCTAGACAGTCAGGCCAAATCATCAATACCTCGTCACTTGCAGGAGTTGTATGCATTCCATTTCAAGCCCATTATTCTGCAAGTAAAGCAGCGATTCTTAGACTAACGGAAAGCCTAAGAACGGAATTGAGGCCTTTTAAGATTCGAGTGTCATGTCTACTTCCAGGGGATATAAACACCCCATTTGATGCGAATACGACTCTCCTCCATCATAAGCAAGAGGTTCTCACATCTGAAAATATTGCAGAAATGAAGAATTTAATCCCTGTATCCTCAAAATCTCCGTATTATGATGAAGCAAAAAAAGCATGGTGTGCAATTATCCAAAATCTAATTGTGAGTCCTCCTCCAATAATAATATCGAAAAAAATTGAAAAAATTATTAAAGCTAAACGTCCTAAAGTTCACTATAAAGTTGGGAGCCGATTGCAAACATATGGAACCATTTTAATGAAACGACTACTCTCTGAAAATTTAACAATGAGAATAACTGAAATGTTTTATGGTTTATAGAGGAAAGTAATATCATGAAAAGGGAATATACACAATATGATAAGTATATCGCTTATCTCGAAGTAATAGGAGCTTTCTTAATAGTCGGATTTTGGATTGGCTGGTTTTTTGATCTATTGAAGTCTTCTCTTCCTGATCCGTTATTTGAAACCTACTTAGCTTTCGAATCAGCTTTTCCTATTCCTGATGCTTGGATCGTTATCCTGTTATTGATTTCTGCGTATGGTATTTTAGCTGAAAAGTCTTTTGGATCCTTTTTTGCAGCTGCAGCAGGAGGGGCACTAATGTTTCTTGGATTAATTGATATTTCTTTCAATCTACAACAAGGAATTTATCAGTATGATTTTTTAGCTATTCCCATTAATTTAGCTACAACAATTGGCGGGGGAACTCTCTTAGCATGGTTTGCTCGTTATCATTTCAAATTTAGTCATAATGATGTGTAGATAATGTCATTTCCTATGAAGATAATAATGATAGGTGATGGTAAAAAAGCGGAAATTCTTAAATTCTACGGAGAAGTCTATAGAAGTGATTTTACATTGGTAGAGGGAGATTTTGTATTTAAAATAATGAATATAGGTGGTAACACCTTTCACTTTCAGGTCTGGCAACTTTCTCTCGATCCATCTTTCAGAGTTGAACGACGGAGATACTATTACGGAGCCCTCGGTGCAATGATTATTTTTGATGTTCTTCGCCTGGAGAGTTTTCATTACTTTCCATCGTGGATTAAGGAAATTTGGCGTTATAGCGGATTAGAAAATTCCATTCCAATAGTAATTGTAGGAGTAAATACTCATAAAAGGAAAAATACTAGTGAGTACATTACTGATGAAGAAATTCACAAATTTTCAAGCGAAATGAATAGTAAACATCAAGCAAATATTACCTATATCGCTGTTGACGAACGAACTGGAGATAATATTGCCCAAATTTGGGAAACACTAGGAAAATGGTACCTCAAATATTTACAGAGGTTGGAATCATAAATTTCTCTTCTGGGTGGAACTGACAAGAATGAGCGGTCAATAATGATCCAACAGATCCCACAGAATCAATTAATAAATTTTTGGCCATACTTCAAGGAACATAGACTCCTGAATCCACTTGCACAAAATTTAACATGGTCCAAAGTAGAAGGATATGCAGACGATTTCGAGAAACCAAACGTTATAATGTTCATGTGTCAGCAATGGGCATGCTATTTGGCAGGAAATAGTAGATCAGAGAAACTTAAAGAATTTTTAACGAAAATTCCTGAGAAGACGGTTATACATATTCCCTCCCAAGAATGGGAAGCAGGTTTTAAGTCCCAATGGCCATATACTGGATATATTATCCGAACTGATCTCTCAACCCAGAACTTATCGTTGCAAAAAGTCCAACGATTGTTAACTCCTTTACCTGAGGGATTTGAGCTAAGAAAGTTGGATATAGAAGTAACACAACAGATTTTAGACCAAAATTTAGCTGGTCATTGGGTAAACGCGATAAATTTTCTTGGAGGCCCCAAAAAGTTTGTGGAGGAAGGGGTAGGATACTGTATTCAGCAGAAAGAGGATAATAAAATAGTTTCCCTCGTGATAGGATTCACAGCATCAATACCCCTCACTCATAGCGTTGAATTGGATATTATAACCCACCCAGATTACCGAGGAAGGGGGTTTGCAACGATATTAAGTGCTAAACTGATAGAAGATTTATTGAAGGAGAAAATTGAACCACATTGGGATGCTGCAAATCCCTTATCTGTAAAATTGGCCATGAAGCTGGGATATACTGACCCAAGCCCATACAAATGTTATTATTGGCGAAAATCACCGTGGACCATTTCAGAACTAAAAGAAAACTTTGAACCACAATTTAATAAAGGATTAGAAAATCTTCACCTACTCAAATCAGAGATAAGTGCAGTCATTGCAAAAAAACAAGTTGGGGAAGGAAAGCTTGCTTTCTTGTCTCGTTTGACCAAGATAGAGGGAACTTTTAATCAAATCTTCTCGGATCTCAATCGTTTTCTAGATTCTAGAATTGTTTATGAACCTGATATACCACAATTCGACGATATTTGTGAGAAGATTAGAAAGCAACTAGATGCCATTGATAAACTCAAGAATGAAATAGGAAATCTTGATTGATTTCTGTTTCACTGTTGAAAAACAGTTTGGATTTCTTTACCTTTTTTTATGATCAATTGACAAAAGTTCACGACAGAATAGCAATCTTCAATACATGCCATCTCAATTGGAGTGTGATTATTTTTAGTGGCTGTTAGAACGGGGATAGTTGGGATACCAGCGCCAATTACTCGTACAGGACCAGCATCGGTGCCCCCAATATTCCAAACTTCAGTTTGAATAGGAATTTTATTGTTTTTAGCTAAATCCATCAAATAATCACGAACAAATGTTGATAACAGTGAGGATCTATCTGATAGAGTAATCACTGGGCCTTGTCCCATGAAAACTGGGTGTTCGTCATAGGTTATGTCTAAAATGAGAGCTAAATCTGGTTGAATTTTCTGAGCGGCCGTTTTCGCTCCTCGAGCACCCATTTCTTCTTCGACTGTTGCAACTAAAAAGACATCGTCCAAAGGTGGTTTCTCTCTCAGATTTTGTGCTAGGAGAAGCAACTCGAAAATTCCTACCCTATTGTCTAATCGGGGAGAACAGATTATCCTTTGAGAGGGATTACCGACTAGAAAAGGATCAATCGAAAAATGTACAGGATCTCCAGCTTTTATTCCTAATTCTTCGATTTCTTTAGAAGAACGGGTTCCGATATCGATCTCAAATGTAGGTTTACCTTTGACTTCCTGTTTAGCATGCATTACACCTTTGATATTACCATTTTTTGTCGAAATGGTCACAGGCTGTAGGTGACATGCTTTAACGTCTTGATACCCAAAATTAAGACATTTAACCAATCCATTACCGATACTATGAACTAAAAACCCACAAGTATCCATATGGGCTCCCACAAACCATTTAAGCTTATGATCACCCTTCCCTTGAATTTTACATATCACAGATCCAAGATTATCTCTAGAAATTTCACCATAATCCGCTAGTTCTTTCATTAGAAAAGTTCGAATGGGAGTTTCAAACCCTGATTGCCCTGGAATTGTAAGACAATTTACCAAAGTTTCGTCAATCTGATTTTTCAACATACACACCAGTAATGATCGTATGAATAGAGTTCTTGATACACTTCTCCAGATGAAATAGGAATTTTTCGTATCCTGCAAAGAAAAGATAATATGACCAAGATCCCTTTTTTTGGAAACGGAGATCCTTTAATAGCTATATCAAAGGACTTCGTGCTGCCGCTGATAAAAACGATATGTCAGAATTCAAATTACTTCAAGAAAAAGCCGTAAATCAATATGTTGGGGGTAAATTCTCAATCAATCAGTTCGAAGAAGGCCAAAAAGAGATTCAAATGCTGAAGAGACTCAAAGACACAACATCTGAAGTAGAGACCAAATCAGCAATAGAAGAGCTTCTGGGTTAGAAACCTAGAAACTCATTCCTATTTAAGGGGGGGGTGTAGTACTTGCAATTACCTGTTGTGGAATCTCACCTAGAGCGTAAGCGACCTCTTGATGTCTGAAATAGGTGTTGTATAAAGTTGCATACTCGCCTCCTTGAATCAAAAGATCATTATGCGTTCCTTCTTCGATTATTTTTCCTTGATCCAATACAATTATACGATCTGCATTTTTAACAGTGCTTAATCTATGAGCAATCACAATAGAAGTTCGACCTTTCATTAATTCTTCCAATGATTCTTGGATCATACTCTCAGTATAGGCGTCTACAGAGGATGTCGCTTCGTCTAATATGAGAATTTTAGGATCTGCAAGCAATGCCCTCGCAAAACTAACAAGCTGTCTCTGCCCAGTACTTAATAGACATCCACCTTCCCCAACTTGGGTTTCCAGTCCGTCTTTCAGGTACACTAGGATTTCATCAACTCTAGATATCTTTAAAGCTCGTTGTAAGTCTTCTTCACTAGCATCTTTCCTTCCATATGTGATATTTTCTAGGATAGTCCCATTAAAGAGGAAAGGAGTTTGTAACACCATCCCAAGATGCTTACGGTAAGATTTCAATTTTATATCTCGAATGTGAATATTGTCAATTAGAATTTTTCCAGATTGATATTCATAAAAGCGAGCCAATAGTGAAATAATGGAGGTTTTTCCTGCACCTGTATGCCCAACTATTGCTAATTTCTCTCCTGGGGGGATTGTCAGCGAAAAATTTCGCAATACTGGAGCATCAGATACATATTCAAAGTCCACGTTCTGAAACTCAATTTTCGCCTCTATTTTATCAACCTCAATATCACCAAGGTCTTGTACCTCTGGTTCCGAATCTAATACTTGGAGTATCCGTTCATATCCTGCAAAACCAGCTTGTAATTGCGAATAGAAGTTGACCAGCTGAGTGATTGGGAAGAAAAATCGCGTCAAATAGGTTAAGAAGACGTATAAGACTCCTGCAGTGACAAATCCTAGATTTGATATGGCTGCTTGCCCACCAACACCTAAGATAACCACTGTGCCAATAGCAGATAATAAATCAATGAACGGAAAGAACATACCCATAGATAAACTCATTCTAAAACCTGCGACAAAGTGACGTTTATTTATTTCCTCAAACTCTCCTAAAAGTTCCGCTTCTACTCCAAATGATTTACTAACCTGAATACCGTTCACTGATTCAGCCATAGCAGAATTTACTGCAGCATGAGCTCTTCGGAAGCTCATACTGGTTATTCTCGCGATTTTACGGAATAAATAACTTATGAGTAATAGGACTGGAATAACTAATGCAGAGATAAGTGCTAATGGTAAATTTATATACGCTAGAACAACAAAAATCAGGAAAACGATAAGAAACTGTCCTGCGACGGTCATTACAATAGATACTGCATTCCCGTAATCAGAAGCATCACTGGAAACACGAGAATTTAAACGACCGCTTCGATGCTGATCAAAGAATTTCATGTCTTGTTTTTGTAGCGCACCGAAAATATCAGCTCTTAAATTAACCATAAAATCGGGTACAAACTTGGCAAGTTGAATGTTGATGATATAATCAGCTATCCATGAAAAAACGTACAAGAACAAATAGCTCACTCCACCTAAGATTATCCAGAACATCAGATTCGTGATATCTGGATTCTGCAGTGTGTCTATCATGTTGGCTAATATCAAAGGAGTAAGTAAGCCAGTTATGGTTACGATAACCATGGTAATAGTAGAAATGATCATAGGCCGTTTAAACGGAGTGATCCGTTTAAAACTACGTCTTACCAATTCCCAGTCAGAATATTTTCTTTCCTGATCCTCGTGATCGATTCCTTCAAAAATCCAACTCATTTATAAACCTCCTATTGCTGTGGGCAGTTCACTTGGAATCACTTGTAACGGAGGCAGTTCTACATTCTTTCCGAAGATCCTACGATAATCTGGTGATGTAGCAATTAAGGTAGAGTGATGCCCTTTAGCTACAATCTTTCCTCCTTTTAAGACGATGATACAGTCCGCCCGACGAATCGTAGATAATCTGTGGGTTATCACAAACGTGGTTCTACCTTGAATTACAGCGTTTATTGCTTCTGTTATCTTTTCTTCAGTTTTAGAGTCAACAGAGCTCGTTGAATCATCAAATATTAAAATATTAGGATTTGTAAGAAAAGTTCTTGCTAATGCAACTCTTTGTCGTTGTCCCCCAGATAACTGGCTCCCCCCCTCTCCCACATAAGTATCATAACCTTTCGGAAGTTTCATAATAAAGTCGTGAGCCTGAGCTAATCGAGCTGCACGCACAATATCTTTCTGGGCAGCATTGCGAGCGCCAAATATTATATTTTCCTTGACTGAACGGGGAAAGAGGTAAATATCTTGTTCGATTCGTCCAATATTTTTCCGCAAGGACTTAAGAGGGTAATTCTTAATATCAACGTCATTAACACATATTTCTCCATCATAATCGTGAAGTCTGAGTAACAAATTTGTAAGCGATGATTTTCCTGATCCAGTAGGCCCAACAATGGCAACTGTTTGGCCTGGTGCCACTGCAAAGTTGATATTATCCAAGACTGGCTTTTTTGATGTGGGATACTGAAATGATACGTTTTTAAACCGTATTACTCCTGTGATTTGGGAGGGAAACTCTACTTCACCTTCACCATTTTCCTCACTTTCTCTGAGTTCCATTGCATGAATTCTGCGTCCTCCTGCTAGTCCAGCATTGAAAAGTCGAATGGCAAAACCTATGACGTACGTAGGGACTAATAAACTGATTAATAAACCATTAAAGGCAATTAAACCGCCAATTGTTAGCTTTTCGATCATTACAAGATGAGATCCCGCTAATACAGAAAATCCTATCGCTGCGAATAAGATTAGAGTGGGAAAATAACGTGCTTGAAGGACTTGCTGACGATACCAGGCTCGCTTAAAGTCAAGAACATATTTCATAAACTTCTCATTTTCATACGATTCCTCTGCGAATGCCCGAACAACCTCAGCACCAGTGATATTGTCCTGGACAGCTGTAGCAATACCACTCCATTTCCGCATAAAAGTCGCGCTTATTGGCCCCATTTTTCGATTAAAACTGAAAATTGCCCAAAGATAAGCAAGCAGAAATGGGATTGATAGAATTAATAATTCAGGAGAGTTTAATACCCCTAAAACTAGTATAGCAGAAAGAATGATTGATATAAATACATCAGACATCATTGAAATGCCAGGACTAATTAAACCGCCAACTTGGCCTAAATCATTCGTAGCAAGCGCCATCAGTTCTCCAGTTCGAACGGAATCATGAAATTTTAATGGCTTGTTCTGCATTAAATCAAAGAATTCCTCTCGAATCCGTTGTTGGGCTCTCCAAGCAAGCCAATCATTAGAAATGGTTGTCATTACTCCAATTACGAACCGAAAGATAGCTAAGAAGATAAGAAAAAGGATGAAATCAGATAGTATAGATAGTTGTGCCTCTGTGCTTAATGTGTCACCTTTGTCAATAATTACCAGATCAATAGCCTGTCCTAAAACAATTGGAATTAGGAGACGGGTGAATATTCCTACTGCAGTACCTATGATTACTCCCATAATGATGAGAGGATTGTGTGTTAAATGACCCAGTAACCAGCGAGTAAATGATTTTTTCTTGAATCGGGAAGAGCTCATTTGTTTCAGCACAACAAATCTAATGAGTTGGTTGTTTAAAAGTAAAGAGTTAGTGGCAATAACAGCCAAATATTATAGAAAGGATATTTTTTTATATTTAAAATAAGGTAAAAAAGAAACTTTAGGAGAAAAAAGAGAAGAAGGGGAATAAGTTATCTTTCATTATTCCATCTTTTTCTAGCGAGTGGTAAGATTATTAGAATTCCAAGAGCTACAAATAATTCAAACCCAGGTACACCAGTGATTTCTTGATCGCCTCTAACCACTATAGTAACTCTATATTTTGATTGCTGATTCTTAGTATTTAAAACACGAATCGTACATTCATACGTACCCGATCTTGTTGGGGTATATGAACCCTCGTATACTTCAAGAGTAGTAGTTTCTCTAATCATTTCAAGGGGAACAAGATCTTCATTCCCCCGATCATCTAAGATTTCAAGAGTTACACTTGTAATAATAGCATCGGATTTCTGGATCTCAACCTGGAAAAAGATTTCTTCATCAACCTTAACTCTCGTACCTGGATCTATTTCAACACTTTCAATCACAGATCCTTCATTTACGATAATGTCGAGGTCTTCGGATTGGGCTGTAATACCATCCCCGTCTTTTACAATGATGAAAGCTATGAGATCTCCTGCTTGATGGAAAGTGACCGCTACACCCCAAAGCTCACTATCTCCAAGTGTATCAATGAAGTCCATGGAATATTCTGTTCCCTGAGTGACTAAAGTCACCTCTTGAATACCATCAGGATCGCGGACAAGAGCTTCAAAATAAATCGCACCTCCAACAGTGATAGGGAAGGTTGTATTCATAGTGAAACTTCGGATTTCAGGTTGTCCAGCATCAATATTCATAGTGATTTCATAGGAATAGGAAGTAATACCCATCAAATCGGTTGCTTTGGCAAAAGCTGTAACATATCCTGCTTGGTCGATTTGTACAGTAACTTCCCAGAGTTCGAATTCAGGTTCAATGTTAATGAGACTCATTGGGTATTCTGTACCCTCAATGTCGAGTGTAACATCACTAATCCCATCAGAATCGTTAACTCTCGCACTGAAAAGAAAAACATCACCAAGGAAGCCATACGTGGCATTAACCTGAAAACCAATTAGATGGATAAACGCTGGACCACCTGTTTGATATATCATGCTATCCTTGGAACCCCAATTTCCATAAGCATGGACAACGAAGTGGTATGTGTCAATGGTGGAAGGAGTGTAAGTATATGTCCAAATCTCATAATTATCTCCCATGAAAATCCTGATAATTGGATAATCTTCTTCGTACTCGGTTGTTATTGTGACCATGTCAACTACTTCAGAACTATACCGAAGAATTGTCGCATTTATTTCCACTTGGTCAAACGAATTTTCAATTACGGTTATATCAATAACACGAATTAGTGGAAAATACTCAGGGTTGAAATCAACGAAAGTATACATAACTGTGAGTAGAAACGTTCCATGGAATTCGTCAGCTGTCTTTGATTCACCAATTCCCTTAAGATGATAGTGGGAAAGCTTTAATCCATTAGTAAATCCACTTGAATAAATCTCATCTCCGCGGAAATCAATCGAAATATTATGCAAACCAACAGTTAAATCATAAACATCAATGTATGTTGCTGTTATGAAAATGTTGGTATCTTGCTCATTCAATTCCGAATAAATGTATAAGTCGAAACTTGGAACTGTCACATTCACTTCAAAGACTATACGGTAAACGTCATATTTGCCATCTTTATTGAAATCGACAGGATAGTACTCGGGAATTCGAGAAACGAAAGCATCAGGGGGATCAAATTCATTGTGGTAATAGATTCTACTAAAATAGTGATCAGTTGTAAGATACCCTCGCTGATAATCCCTACCCTCAGCTGATATATACTCATAAAGGTATATTTCCCCGATATAGAAAGCTGATCCATCATCATGACTCCGTATCCAGGCGATATCAATCTCGAAGGAAACGTTGTGGAGACCCACCTCAAAGGATAGATAGCCAGAATTGAAATGGTAACCAACTCCACCACTATCACTATAAACATACCCATTAAACGAGAAGGCCCCTGCTTCAGTGATATTGACTTCTATCACCAGCTCAAGGTAATCGAAGGTGCCACTTGCATCAGTATCAACGCCAAAATCATAAGATACGTTGTCTGAAAGCGTTATTGGGGGGATTTCAAATTCATTATGGTTGTATGTTCTACTAAGATAATGATCTTCACCGTCATAGTCCATCTGTAGATCGCCATAAGTGGCAATGTTTCGATATAGATAGATATAACCGACGTAAAGTGAGCATCCACTGCTATGACCTAAGAACCAATAATAATCGATTTCTACGGTTAAGCTCTGCAAACCAGTTGAAAGATACTTAGTTCCACCACTGGTACTGAATGTAAAACTTTCTCCGCCTTCATCTGCATACACCTGGCCATAAACTCTGTAATACCCTTCTTCGGCAACATCCACTTCAAAGGCAAGCTCTAAGTAATTGATTCGACCATTATCATCTGAATCAATTCCCATATCAGCGAAATTCCCTGTTAACTCTGCACTAGGAGGGTCGAATTGCGTGTAAGCATAGTGAGATGTTTCATAATCTAAGTAGCCGTCTAGTCGTACCCAATTATCCGTTCGATCAAGGTAGAAATTTACTGTGTATCTTTGGTCTGTCGATGTTTGATACATCTTAATCGTGTGCCAACGTAAATAGACCAAATGGGTTCCCACTCCAGGATCATAGAGATATGAAGAAGAAGAATGGGCGGTACCTTCAATATAAAGATAACCCATGACTCTGATATTGTATGGTAGCGTCTGGGTAACATTAATTTCAACCTCAATCAGGAGAAAATCACTTTTTCCATCTGAATCTACATCGTCACCCGAATCAATTATGACCCCAGTAAAGTAGACTGGTGGAGGATTAAATTCATCCGAATTATAAGGAGTATCTGTGGTAAAAGGAGTATCTCTATAATCCCATTGTCTAATATTATTGTAATTCACATCTACTTCATTGATATACACATAATCCAGAAGGTAGGTCGTAGTAGTATGCTGACTCCAAATCCATTCGCTAGGAAACGTCAGTACAAAGGAAACAGTTCCAGCAACCAAAACTTCCTTTATGTCAAATACTTCTTGTCTTTGGTCAGTTATTAGATTTTTTATGGCTCCACGAAGTTTAAAAATCCCTGATCGATTCATTTCAACTTCAACTGATATTCGAAGCTCATCCCACAAGCCATCACCATTATTATCAGCAACAGAGTCACTGTAGATACCTGTAAATCTAGCTTTAGGGGGATTAAAATTAGTGAATAAGTAGTGCGATAAAAGTGTTGAACTGTTGGAATCCAATCGAGTGTAAGGAGACCCACCATTAAGATAAATCTCTTCGATCTGGATTACTTCATTCACAGCTTTGAGGAAAAACTCATCACCATTGTATTGCAGTGTAACATTATGTATCCCCTCTGGAAGATTAACTGTAGTACTCGCATATGCGATATATGTACCACTGGATGGAAGCTCTAGCCATCCTCCAACAGTATAATCCCCAGCCACATCAACATCGACCTCAACCTTAAGGATTAGATAGTTGAATAGGCCATCGGCTGGAATATCAGTATCTAATCCAGAATCATAAAAGTTATCGGTTAAGTACGCTCCGGGCCCCTCAAATTCTGAGAAAGTATAGGTATCGCTCGTAGTGAATGAGTCAGAGAAGAAAAAATAATCTTCCCAATTATAGCCGATATCCGACCGATGATAGAAGTTTCCATTCAAGTCTGAAACTATGAAATTATCACCTACTATTCCGCTCTTATAGACTTCTATCCCATTGAAGTCCACTGTGACATTTACTAGGCCCGTGCTGTCGAGAGCCACCCAATTTGTGCTAGTTCCATGAATGTGAACATTGGGAGGTTTATAAAGACTAGGATAAAAATAGAAATCGCCTTCTTCAATACGTAGTTTTTTCACTTCGAAGATAAACCGATAATAATTAAATTTACTATTGTCATCAGTATCAACACCTTCTCCCCAGTAGCGACCAGTTAATTCAAGAGGAGGAGTGTCAAAATCGGTTGGGGCATATGGGCCAATGATGTTTGCTGGTTGACCCGAATAAATTTGATATGAAGGTGAAGTGTCATGTCTTACGTAAAGATCGGTTATAGATATTGTGTCTGATCCGCTCATCCGCTGAAAGTCCCAGGCAGCGAACTTTAAAAGAACTGTATGGGAACCCACTGAAAGATATGTATTATTACGAGCATTTTCAGTTACTCCACCACCCTCAATCTCTCCGCTGAAATAATAATAATCAGGAATAGTTATACCACACGTAACGTAGATATTGATCCATTCAATTCCATTTGAATCCCTGTCAATTGTCCCCATAGTTATATCAATATTCGGCCTGGCTTGAAATTCAGAGGATAAATATGATGGAGTGGTATGAACGAATGCAGAGTTGTAAATTGTAGTTGTCGTTTCGTTCTCTTTATAAAATCGTAATCGAACTGAATATGGTCCATCAATCCCGCTAAGCCGAATTTCATACCCACTTATATCGAAGCTGGCTGTAGTATTAATGTTGGGATCAACCCAGGCACTCCAATAGGCTTCGAGACTTATTGCAGTTGAATGATCACTCGTCCATAGTTGTGCGTATCCATAGTACCAAGCTCTTTCTGTAGTTGAACGAAATTTCATATTGAATCTAACAGTATCATTTCCATAACCACGTAAATCCATTACATGATCAGTAAAATAAAAAACTTCTACAGTTGGTTCAGGAAAGTCCTGAATCGAAAAAGAAGGTATAATCGGAATTTCTGGTGAGGGATTCATTATTCCTAGGTCAGAATTCCCCTTTAAAGGAGGAATTGTTTTAGTAATAACGTTATGGATGGAAAAGAAGGATTGGGATTGGAGTGATGCTATCATGAAAGCTGTAGAACCTCCAATCAATAACAAGCTTAACGTAATGAAGATTATTTTTAATTTTTTCATATTTAATCCCCTGATTTACTTCTCAACGTTAAAAAAAATAGGTAGAGAGTTATTTCTCTAATAACTTAAGATTTATAGTGTTATCATACCTTATAAAAAATTATCGAAATAATAAAACTGTGGAATCTGTTAATCTAATAGTCTACTCGTGTATATATATTGTATATAGTCAAAAAAATATCAATTGCAACGAAT
>JBHLPQ010000209.1:0-6356 GCA_048939265.1 Promethearchaeota archaeon | reverse complement strand
GGAATTTTAGAGTATCGTGAAGAATTTACACTCCAAGAGCTTTTTGAAATCCTTGAGATTGTAAAAGATAAGAAAAATGAGATAATAGTTCGTGATCTTATTTCAGATGATAACAATCTATTGATTTCTCTTGACAAAGAAACCGTATTAACCCAAAAAAGAGCTCTAGATAAGGTTGTTGACTATATAAAACAGCCAGTTCAGCAAACAAAAGAGATAATCCAATGGGAAGAAATCAGTCGGAACACAAATGTCCCAGTTATTGATGTCAAAAGCATTGTGGACTCGCTAATTCAAAATAAAATGCTAACTGGAACTCTAGTAAAACAGGGGTACCAAATCTAGAATTTCTTTTTCACTTTAGGATATCACCACTATGTCATCAACATTACGGATTATTGTCGATCATAGAGAACCAGAAAAAATCAAACAGCGGCTAATTAAGCTTGGTGTGGAGGTTCAAGAGCAGCAATTAGAGATTGCTGACTATATAATATCTGATCAAGTTGCTTGTGAAAGAAAAACAGGAACGGATTTGATATCTTCAATAATGGATAATCGTTTATTTGAACAGATAGATCGATTAATCGAAACCTACCAACAACCACTTCTTCTTTTAGAGAATTTCCCCTCGGCTTTCGAGAGAACTGAGTGGAAAAAAAGGAAGAAACATGTCTATGGGGCCTTAACTTATATTTTTTTGCGCAGACAAGTACCTATAATTCCAACAACACAGATGAGTGAAACTGCTATTGCTTTAGAGCGTATCACATCTTGGGTTCAGGAGGAGCATGATGATCCAATCATTGCTCGAAAATCTCCTAAAGCGCGATCTTTAAGCGACAATCAACTTTACTTCCTCCAGGGATTACAGAATACTGGTCAGAAAAAGGCTAAAGTATTACTTAATGCGTTTGATGGGATACCAGTAAACGTTATAAACGCTATTCTTGATTCTAAAGTAATATACACGAAAACAGGAAATCCTAAAGGGATTGAGGGAGCCTTTGGGCAGCTGGAGGGATTTGGGCCGAAATATCTCTTAAAAAACCAAGAACTATTACGGTCAGTAGAGAAGAAAGAGTAATTTTCTCTCATTTTCGCTACAATTTTGATTGTAAAATTAAATTAGGAATCGTTAATAACCTAAAAAAAAACTCAACACCATAAATTAGGATCAATTAAGTCACTAAGAATACATCCAGGTGGGGAACATCTCTTACAAAGCGATAACCAAGGGCAATCAGGCTCACAATAGGGATGAGGTGTCTTATTGAGTCTTCTTTTTGCTTTTTGCAACTCCTCTCCTAATATACTTCTGATAGAGACTCTTTTAGGTATAACCTGAAAAAAATGATCAAAAGAGTCGGAACCCATTCACATTCGTATTGTCATCAGGATTCAAACTCTTTATAAACGCTTCCATAGTCTTTATATAGGAAATTGGAGAGGGAGATCTCTGAAAATGACGAAAATGATACGAATTTTCACTCGTAACTGTAAGTCAAGTCAGGAAACTTACCTTCTCGCACTTCCCGATTATATTCTTGTACAGCCTTTAAGACATGTTCTTTTAAGTTAATATATCTTTTAACAAACTTTGCATTGAAATCAAAATACCCCAGCATATCATATGTCACTAACACTTGTCCATCACAGTTAGGCCCGGCTCCAATGCCAATAGTGGGGACTGAAAGAGATTCAGTAATCTTCTTCGCTACTTTCCATGGAATAGCTTCTAATACTAAAGAAAAAATTCCCGCTTCTTCAAGATTCTTTGACTCTTCAAGAAGGTATCTGGCAGCTTCTTCGGTCTTACCCTGAACTTTAAAACCACCGAATTTATGAATTGATTGTGGTGTAAGGCCTAGGTGACCCATAACTGGGATACCTGCATCAAGTATTCTTTTCACAGCCTCACATCTTTCACTTCCCCCCTCTAGCTTTATTGCCTCTGCATTACCTATCTTAACAAGTTTTATTGAATTTCGAATCGCTTCCTCAGTAGAAACTTGGAACGTCCCAAAAGGAAGATCACCAATTACCATGGCTTGTTTTGCTCCTCGAGCTACTGCTTGAGTATGTCGTATTGAATCTTCTAGGGTAACAGGTAATGTTGTCCCATGACCGTGAACTACCATCCCCATTGTATCCCCAACTAGTAACATATCTGTTCCAGCTTCATCTAATATTGACGCCATAACGTAGTCGTACGCAGTAAGCATTGTTATCTTTTCACCCTTTTCCATCATATTCAAAATGTCTAAAACTGTTTTCTTTTTCATAATTACACCTCAAACAACTTTTTATCACTTGCTAGTTCCTCAAGACGGGAGGACATAAATCTCAAGGCTTCTTGTAATAGTGCTCTATTCTCAAACTGTTTTTTCTCCTCCTCCAATTGGCTCGTGTTCATCTTTTTGTAAGCTATAGTAAAAGAAACCATTTCTTTAATTGCTCTGATCACATTATTCGTAATCGAAACCGTTGCTGCAAGAGAAGTTCGTGAAAGGGGGTTTAGATCTACGGTAACTACATCCTTGCCTAGCTTTCTAAGAGCCATCGTACGATCCCCATCCTCTAATGGCACAAATACACAATCTGAACGCCCTATCCCACGTGAGTCCACGATACGCCGTTGGTGAGAAATCTCTGGTATAATTTCCTGTTTGGATGGATCAATCCCAAAGATATTTTGAGCTCCTGCTGTTTCTAAGACGCTTTTGATAGCATTCTCTCTCTCTGGCCGTCGATAGAAAAGATTGATTTCAAGTGGTGCATCTAAAATCTGACTTAATTGGACGATATCTTCAGAGCATAATACAGCAACGTTTCCATTAACAGATATTACTGGATGCGTTGCCAGTAGCATATTAATAACGGCTAATTTTTCTTGTTTTAATGCAAAAGCAGGAGAGGATTCTCCGAGTATATAATCAAATGCCTCACCACGTCCATGCGCAATCAATCCTGCTTCAGCCACAACTTTTTGGTGCATTCCTTCAATAACTTTCTCTCGTGTGACTAATGATTCATAGCGAGGATGATTCTTCGGAACTTCTGGTGTCATCTTTCTTCACGCTTTATCACAGTATTGTAACAGATTGTTTCTGGATGTATTTGAGAATAATGAATTGTAATATCTTCTAAATCACTATCTTCATGATAGAAAATGAAAAAAGCTTCACCTAGCATAATTTGAGACCCAATAACCGATTTGGGTAAATTTCTAATGCAGTTTCGCAACATACTTGACCAGAGATTAACTTTTGTTGTGAAGATAACAGTCTGTTTTATGAAATTTGTGAAATCTGGAGATAATAATAACTCAGAAATTACTTCTCTGCCAGCTTCATTAACCATTTTTCTCTTATGATGATTGGATAAAACTTCAGACGTTGGAAGTGTACCTAGATGTACTGTAGCTACTTTCCATTCATCAGGATTATTATATGACGTTGTTTCGCCAACACCAGGAGCCCCCTCTCTTAATCGAATTTCAAATCCTCCCTGGTACAACCCAATAACATCTCCTAGTCCTGACTTTGTTAAAATCTCAGCTCTATGAGCTATTTGAAATAAATCTAATTTTGTTAACCCCAATTCTAGTAAATCATTTATTGCATAAGCTGCTCCCACCGCACCTGCAGCAGAAGCACCATAACCAGAAGATAATGGGACTTGAAGTGTATGCTCAATTCTTAGATTTGCTCGATCTTTCTCAGGAACTAGAAGTTCAATAATTTGTGTAGTTACCGTTGCCTCTATTTCAGGCATCTTCTTTCCATCAAAAAAAATTCCACAATCAGAATCTTTGGCTTTCCTTGCGGTTGTAATTACCCCTCTATTAATGGAAAATCCTGCTCCTCTTGATCCTTTCTGGAGAATGTCTTTAGAGGTATCTCTAATTTCAAAAATACCAGTTAAATGAGAAGCCACCCAGTACGAAACGGCATCAGTCAATAGAAGTCCTTCATTATTGGGGGTACCTTTCTAGATGACGAATTAAATCGGCAATTGCTGCATTAACTGGAGCTTTCAATCCCAAGCGTCTACTTTCCCTCACAATGAATCCGTTCATATAATCTATTTCCGTTTTACGGCCCCGTTCGATATCCTGAAGCATACTACATTTATTATTACCTGTTTTTTCCATAACTTTCAGGATGTAGTCTCGAGTTTGAGAAAAATCCTCATCAGGTAAATTCAGCTTAGCCAAAGTTATCCCTTCTTCCAGGATTGCATCAAATATTTGAATTATGGAAGGTTTCTCCAAAATCAATCCATTTGGAACGTGTAGAAGCGCTCCTAAAGGACATATGGTCGCATTTGTAAGGACTTTTCGCCACATTTTTAATTGAATGTTCTTGGTCTTTTTTGTACTGAATCCTGAGTCTCTCATGATACTTTGAAAGCGTAGACCAAAGCCATTTTCTTCTCCTGCGATAATTCCAAAGGATGTTTTCCCAAAAGCGACATGTTTAACTATACCTGGATGAATAAGTTCCGCTGCCTCGGTAGTTATTGCCCGAAATATCGGATTCCTCGGAAAACCAGCATAAAATACCTCCTCATTACCCATCCCATTCTGCAATATGAAGATTGGAACCTCACTTGGTATTTGCCCTGAGAGTCCCCTTGCTACTGCTTCATTATCATATGCTTTAGTAGTCACGAATACTGCATCTGGATTCTCACTTTTGGGAGGAAAACTTGTTGCAGCTGGAAATCGAGTCACGATCTCTTCCTGGTCTTCAATAATTCGAAGTCCTTTTTTATTTATCTCAGTTACATGCGGGTTACGGCCAACAACACCAACCTCAAATCCAGAATAGGCAATTCGGCCTGCAAAAAGAGACCCAATACTACCAGCTCCAAATACAGCTATATTCAATGATCAACACTCCGAATATTGAAAGATTCAGTGATAACTTTAGCAATATGTTCTCCTATCATAACTTTAGACCCTTTAAGATGAAGATGATGGGCCTTTGATTGAATAAGGAATAATTCATTTGTTTTTGACGCAAACCCTTTCTCTGCCACCCCAACCCAATTTGCACACACCATATCTAATTGGTACCGTTCAAGTAATTCTTTTCCCTTTTGTATCAAAGCTTCTTCTGAAATCCCCACTTCAGCTTTATACGCAACAATATACAAATTAGGGAAATTTTTCCTGATATTCTCCACAATTTTGACGGTAGGTACCAAATCTATAGTTAGATCCGTTTGTCTAGAAGATATTTTACCAGATTGATATTGAGGTTTGTAATCTGATACTGCTGCAACAGCAATAAAGCCATGATACCCATTCGAGAGTTCCTCATTTATTGTCTCATACATTTCTTGTGTAGAACGAACTAATTTAGTAGGAACAGTAATATCTTCCATATTTAAGTTATTCCCCTCTCCTAGAACAAGTAGAACTTGTGCTCCTTGTCGGTTCAAAGCTTCTGCAACATAGAGAGCTGAAATACCTGTAGAAGGATTGGAAAGAAAACGCACATCGTCTAAATACTCTCGTGTTGCCCCTCCTGTAATCAGGAATTTCCTTCCTCTTAATTTCTCCGACGAACCAATCAACTTGAAAATCTGATTCATTAATTTACTTAAAGAAGGAAACTTGTACTTATTCTCTTCTTCATCTGAAGTGAGAAAGTGCACATTATGTTTTTTCAATAACTGGATGTTCCGTTTAACAATAGGGTTGTCTAATAAAACAGTATGAGCAGCAGGTACAATTAACATGGGTATATTAGCCCCAAAAATTGCTAATGCCGCTAAAGTGACTGGTCCATCTGCAATCCCATTAGCAAGCTTAGAGATAGTGTTTGCAGTCGCAGGGCATATCACACAGAGATCGACTTTGTATTCAGAATGGGAAATCCATTTAACGTGTTCCGAAATACCAGAAATTTGAGTGATTGGGTCCTTATCCATGCACCACGTTAAGGCATCAATCGCAACTAAACGTGTGGCTTCTTCGGAAAGAACTACAATTGGATCGCCCTCATAACGCAAGATCTCCCTAATCAAATGGTGAACCTCGATCGCAGCGATGGATCCCGTTACTCCAATTAAAATCCGTTTATGGCGTAGTTGTGCTCCTTTAGTTCCATAAATTTCAGATATTCCCATTTCTACACCCGTTTCATCATTAATTACATTCTCTCTGATTATTAATAAGAAGAGGGGTTTAACCCCCTTTTTTTGTATTGAGGTGTGTTTTTTGTCTATAGAGTATTGTCATCTATATACATCAATAAAAAGAGAGTGAAAAGGTATCCACATAACCTCGCTAAGAATCACTATGATGGAGGCCTCGTTAGAAGTATCCAAATTTAGATCTTCTA
>JBHLPQ010000208.1:0-6366 GCA_048939265.1 Promethearchaeota archaeon | reverse complement strand
ATCCATCGATTAATGACCGAATTAAACGTGTGGAAAACAAATTTCGAGCATTATCTCAATAGATTCATTAAATGGACAATATCTGCTTCTTCAATGTTTAAAAATATAGCTCTAATGAGATAAATTGATAGAACAAGTATCAAGGGCGTTATGATTCCACTAAGTAAGACAATAAAAGGCCAAAGGTCAGCTCCAATTAGAATAACGATCCAAAAGAAAGAAAGATCTCCTAATGCACCTACAAAGAGAATCAAAGCTGTGCCAGCCAACGTTTTGATAAACCCTCTATCTTCAGGGGTAAGCTGATCATCTTGTAAAAGGTGATAAGAACTAAGTATAATTCTAATGACGAGGATAGTTATCAGGAATAATGGTGCGATGTATGCAATTAAAAGAAGACCCGAAAACCATGGATCTGTTTCGCTCATTCCTAAAATAGCAAAAGACACACCAGTTGTGATCCCGAAGAAATAGGGGGTGTATTTTTCCCAGAGGGTACGTCTATTCGTGAAAGCGGTGACATAAAATAAACTCATTTCAAGAGATAATATCGAGTATGCAATACCAATCACTCTTTTGATAAAAAATACCGTCGTTTCAGGATCCTCTGCTAATCCAACCATAATTAGAATAATGAGAAAATAGAGGATCATACCCAGACTCAGCATACCGAGATGAAACAAGGATTCCTCCCGAAATTTTCGCCAGATTCTAAAAAATTTTATCGCAGCATAAAGGAATAAGGCCGCAAATAAAATTATGCTGATCATAGCACTTAAACGGAGTACGACATCAATCATTTGCGTTCACCTATGATTTCCTTGGATATATTCTCAGCATATTCATGGGCCCACTCGTGTAACTTGTCTTGTAGCACATAAGCACAGAGTACGGAGGGACGTAGTTTGGTAACTTCTGATAATCTTTCAATTTCATGTAAAACCTTTAACGGTAAGCGTACAGTTATTGTTGAAGTCCTCATTCAATGCATCCTCTGGAATGATATTTAAGGAGTTGTGCACACTGTACACGAGAATATTTAATAATGATTGTCGTAAAGAAATACAAATCTCGCAATTGTTGTTTTTATTCTTGAAGTAGTCAAAAATAAAATTAGAGTAATAAAAAGGCAGAAATTGGTGATAAAATATGTCAACTGAACGAATTAAATATGAAACTTCTCCAATGGTTCCTCGCTTAATTGCACTTGTGATAGATCTTATAGTTGTATTAATTCTGGCTGTTATATTCACATTTCTAGGCCAAATCGATTGGTTTGTTATGCAACAATTAATCTCCACCCTTGAGGATGTTACCTACACTGAAGTACTTCTACCAGTCTTTGTATTTATGATTATTTTCAGTCTCCTTGTGTACTTCCCTTTGGTTCCTGGTTTTACCAATGGCCAGACTGTTGGAAAACTGATAATGGGTTTGAATGTGGTCTATGACGACAATTCAAGTACAAAAAGGAAGTTTGGAACACATTTTAAGCGATTATTCTTCATGCGAGGCGGAACAAAAGTCGTTAAAGTCGTAGATGAACGCCCTGAGGGTCTCTGAATTCAAGATATTCTATTCTTTCTTTTTTTTTTGGTTTTACCAATATAATTCCTTGGCAGGTATGAATGTCTGGGTATAATCCTCAGCAATCATACCATCCGATAAGCGGATCACACGATCCCCCAAGGGGCAAATTGCTTCATTGTGTGTAACAATAATCACTGTGCGATTGACTTTTTTTCCTGTCATTGCTTCCATAATTTCTAACACTTGTCTACCAATCTTAAAATCTAAATTGCCAGTTGGTTCATCTGCTAATAAGATTTCAGGCTCTTTTGCTAATGCCCTTGCAATTGCGACTCGTTGTTGTTCTCCTCCACTTAACTGAGCAGGGAAATGATGGATTCGATCATGAAGACCAACCTTGTCAAGGTAACTAATAGCAGTGTTGCGAATCACCTTAGAGTCGAAACTCACTTCACCATTAGACTTTTTCTTGACACCAACTAATTCTAAAGCATATTCAACATTTTCTAAAGCTGTTAGGCGTGAAATAAGGTTGAAAAATTGAAATACAACTCCGACCTTCTTTCGACGATAAATCGTTAACCATTTGTCGGACAAAGTGGATACTGCAATTTCACCAACAGTCACACTACCAGATGTAGGGACATCTAATCCACCAATCATGTTCAAGAGAGTTGTTTTACCAGCTCCAGATGGTCCAAAGATAATGACGAGTTCTCCAAGTTCTATATTGACATCAATGCCCCTTAAGGCTGGAATCAACGTTTCCCCTAGTAAATAATTCTTCTGAATATTTTCTAGTTTAATAAATGCCATCTATTTTATCTCCTAGATCACTCGTTCCTTCGTTGCTTCTGCGAGATTTAAATTCAAAGCTTTTCTTAAGGGGAAGAACTGAGCCACCAGAACACCAATGAAAGTGAGAATAAATGATATTAGAATTGTTTCGTCACTCATGAACAATTTAACACGGAAAAATTCTAGATCTAAAATCACTCTCATAAAGAACCATAACATGATAAAACCTAGGATTAATCCTAAGACGGTACCAATGAGAGTGATAACTGAATTTTCAACAGTCACATTTCTAACTAGCCGTCTGCCTGGTGTTCCAATGGTTAATAGAGTAGCAATTTCCCTTTCTTGTTCTTGTAAATTGATGTAAATGGTATTGTAAACGATTGAACAAGAAAGAATAACCGCAAATATTGCTACAATGTAGATGATAAAATAGATCAAATTAAGAAGATCCAAGAAGTCACTACTTTGTTCTTCTTTGGTATAGATATTACGGATGTTGTAACTGTATTTATCATGAATCTTTTTACGTATCGAATCTAGGTGATCTGGCGTAGGATTGTCCACTTGGATCAAAATAACGTTGGCAGGTTGCCCTGGGAATTGACTTACACTGACCAACTTATTCAGTTCCATATAGGCAACTAGCCCATTAAACTCATCGACAAGTCCTGTAATACGGAATGAAAAATTGACCATATTAAAATGGGCTCTTAATGGAGCTGTACTTGTGACGTTTGTCAAAACAGGTATTTCTAGGTTTACTGTATCATTTTCCCGTACTTTTAATTTTTCAGCTACGGGAACGCTTAGTATAATACCCGTTGGATCCCACCCACCAGCTGTAAATTCAAATTTATGTCCTAAATACCCATTTGAATTATTCATCCCAATTAATTGTACTTGTTTACTTATATCAGATTTATCAGATGTTACTGTTGCCCCTGAAATGAGGTGGTATGTTACATTTACTACACCATCAATTGAATCATTAATTCACATAGCGATCTGGGAAGCATTAACCGGAATTTCTGAATAATCAACCCGTAAGTCCCAATCTTCTGCGACATCATACTGATAAACTAGAGAATAAGTCATTGATTCCATCATTCCGAAAACCATACTAATTAATGATACCGCTACAACAACTGCGAATACAGAAGAAAAGGTGCGTCGCTTGCTGCGAAAAAAGTTTCTAATTGGGATTTTGAATCCAGTAACTCTTAAGTTTATTCGGAGCTTATTCAATATTCTTTCAAATAGTGGTACACGTCCAGTTGTAATATGGAGAGACGGATCAAAACGAAGACTTTCTGCTGGAAGAGGTTGAATAGATCCCTTAATGGGTAGATATCCTCCAACAAATCCTGTAAGTAGACCTAACAAAACTCCTACCATAATGATAGGCCATTCGATAGTTACTTTTGGGGTAAATGGAATTGTTAACATATGTGTATAAAGAGGGCCAAACCACTGCAGAAATAACAATCCTAGGATTGTTCCTAAAACGGTTCCAATGATGGCTACCACCATAGCAATACCAAGATATTGCAGGATTATCGTTCTTCGACTATACCCCAGAGCTTGAGCAACACCAATGTCTTTTCGTTCCGCGACAACCATTCTCCCGAGTAGAACATAGAGTCCTCCCATCGCCATCACCAGAATGATTGCTGGTAGTACATATCCAAATTCTCGTGCTTCGTCAATATCTAGCTTGAGTACATAATAAGCTGCTTGTTTATCTCTATCAATAGGATCGCTTAATTTCAGGTTATGAGTTTCTTCTAGAAAGTCTTTCAGGTCATCTGCTATTGCTTCTCGTTGTCGTGCATACAAACTAGGTTCTAATAACACAGATATTTCATTTACTTTACCTGGAACATTTAATAATCGCTGTGCTGTTCTTAAAGGTAGATAAATAACACCAAAACGTCGCGGACTTGGCATAATATCCGCGTAGGATCCCATATTGATTAAATATTCTGGTGTGCCAAGGGTTCCTAGTATTTCAAAGGGAGTATTACTATCTCCAACAGCGATGAATTCATGGGGGCGTAGTTTCCAATAGGTTGCCAAATGTGTCTCAACAAGACAAACATTACGATACTGACTTGTCTCGGAAAATGATTCTCCAGCCATGATCTTAAAGCCATTTACATTAGGTTGATCACGAAGATCTCCATTCTCGTCGACAGTATTATAAGCAACAATGCGGCCATTTTGACGAGTACCTTCCTCATCGGGACGGGGTCGAATTTCAAAAATTGTATCATAAACGATCCTTAATTCAAATCCAACAACTTTAGATCCTTCCTCTCGGGTCATAAACTCATCCATATAATCTGTTAGATTATTATAATCAATCCAGGCATCTTCACCTGAACCCCCAGGATTGGCTGTTAGCATTGTGAAACTTGCCATATTATAATCAGTAAATGCCTGGCTGTAAGTTCGGTTCATGAGTACAAAAGCGGTCACCATTCCGTTGAAGGAAGTGATTCCTATGGCAATTACTAATGCAATAGTAAAAAAACGAACTTTATGTGCTTTTAAAGCACGATAGATATTTTTTGCCGTTTTAGCCAAGTATTATTACTCCTTTCATTGTTTACACTACCAAGAGATATTTTCTGCAGGAATGGGAGTCTGGGTTTCTATAGAATCTATTTCACCAGAGCGTAATCTAATAACTTTATTCCCAATCAATGAAATTTTTTGATTATGAGTGACGAGTATAACTAAGATATTTGCTCTCTCTTTAATAATTCCTTGAATAATAGCTAAAACTTTCTTACCTTCCTTAACTGAAAGTTCTCCTGTCGGCTCATCACAGAGGAGTATGTCTGGCTCCTTAGCAAAGGCGCGAGCAGCAGCAACCTGTTGTTGTTCACCTCCAGAAAGTTGAGACGGAAACAAGAAACGTTTCTCCCATAATCCAATTTTCTTGATATATTCCTCAGTCTTAGTTCGTACTTCACTCCTAGACATTTTCCTTCTAGAGAGATCTACAGCATACTCAATGTTTTCCATGGCGTTTAAGACTGGGATCAGATTAAAGAATTGAAAAATGAATCCACATTTTTCACGGCGGTACTTGGTAAGCTTACCTTTACTCAATTTTGTGACATCAATGTCACCTACCATTATTGTGCCCCCACACTTATCAATCCCTCCAATAACGTTTAATAACGTGGTCTTACCTGAACCAGAGGGTCCTAAGACTACTACGAGTTGTCCAGCTGCCAAATCTAAAGTTAGGTTCTTTAGTGCTAATATTTGCTGATCTCCTAACTTATATACCCTATTGACGTTTCTTAATCTGACAAATCCGTCAACTTTGCTTAAATCACGATATTGGGTTGTTTGGGGGTAAGTATAATCACGAATATCTTCTTTTTGTTCTGCTATTTCCATCATCTTTTTTAGAAGCGGGGAAGACAATGTAGTAATAATATCTCGACCTGGATTCATTACTGTAGTTTGAAGAATTTCATTCCGAACATAAACGTCATAAACCTTATCTAAAGAAGCGATAGATTGCATAATTTCTAAAGCTTCATCATTTTCAATAAATGATTTCATTTTAAAAGCGTTAGAATTACCCCCAACAAGCCTTGCGAACGTCTGAAAGGGTTTTTCGTCTTTCCTGGCAGAAAAAAACTGTCGGACTGATGATTTATGACCAATTTCACAGAATTTATTTGGGGGATTTTTCAAATGGCTTGGTAGAGGAAAAAAAGATAAGACTCCAAGGTTGTGAACTTTCTCAATAATGTTTTCAAGGGATAAATAATCATCTTGTACCACAAAGAACATACGGGAAGTGATTTTTTCAAGATTTTTAATCCGAAAATCGTGAGCAAAACAAGCTAAGAGAACTAGGGCAGATCGTACTCCTTCAGCAGTCTTTGGTAGAAGAAAAAGCGCTTGGGAAGGGAAATAGAAGACTCTATTAAAACAATCTAATTCTGGAAGCTTAGCATCATAGATTTTCCCTTGTAAATATTCTTCCATTAAATTGAGGATGATTTTCAT
>JBHLPQ010000207.1:0-6385 GCA_048939265.1 Promethearchaeota archaeon | reverse complement strand
AAGAAATTTCAAGGTGTCATTTATGCTGGTAATCTTATCATCAGTAAGTACATCCTCTTTGTTTAGAATTAATGAGGATATTAAATTGACAAGTGCGAGGTTTAATCCAATAAGAATATTTATCTTTTCACCCATATTCCCTCTAGATGCCCAAAAATCAGATGAAGGGAGCTTTTCACCAGAGATCTTTTCATTAGAATCATTAGAATTTGGATTTTTATTTATATATTCAAATCTTGAGGGATCTTTCCTATCCAATTTAATCTGGCACCTTAAACTTTCTCTGGTTTGATGTAATATCCAAATAACTTCTCTAAATCGCTTACAGCATCATCTAATTCTTTTCGTGTTGTGCCTTTGGAGCGTTTGAACCAATGCTGTTTTAATTCGGAGTCTCCACTATGAAGATTTATGAGTGCTTTAGCTTCTTCAAGTATGTCGTGAAGTTCTGGTATTTTTGGAAGACCGAACAATAAAAGAAGAGACGCTCGTGTACTATCATCATCATAAGCGCAATAAGTTGGAGAAATGCTCGCTCCTTTTGCTAGAAAGGGAGCCAAAGCTTTTTTCAAAAGCGGATCATATTCTACTCGAGCAATATTTCGTGGGCCACTAAGTACTGAAAAAACAGACGATGCTGCGGGATTCGTTCCCATATCTGTCAAGCTACAGTTAGAAAGAGTATATTCTACTGCGGTAGAAAACTGAGAATCCATCCCTCCTATTTCTGGAAAAACAGACAGGTCATCAAACATAGCTGGGACAACTACGCTGTCTAATTTTAGCGCAAAGTCTCCAATATCTGTCGTGGGGAGGACTTCTTTTCCTACTTCCGGTACTCCAGGTGATAACATCTCAGCTATAGATTCCAAGGCTAGGGGATTTACTAATTCAACAAACGCTTCTTCTAATTGGGCTGGATATGTAGTTCCTTCTTGACCGATGACAGTAGGGATTTGAGAACGAACCTGTTCACTGCTTAAGTCAGCTAGATCTTTTCCAATTTGACGGCTTAATAAATCAACAGATTCACCACGTTGCCAGCTTAATACCCTTTCAAGCATTGTTCTATTAGAAAGAAGAAGTATCAGATCAGGTCCCATATTTCCTTCCTCTAGCTGAAGCCTAAGTAATTTCGACAAGGCCCAAACACTATTAACGGCTTCAGAAGATTGATTAACAAACGGTAAGACCCCAAAGACATAGATGAAGATTTTACGTTTTTCTTCTTCAGCGAACCGTTGCCTTAACAATCGTATTAACGCAGGCGTTCCTCCGCATCCAGTGCCTCCTCCAAAGCTGGTAAAAATACAAAAACCACTTATTCCTTCATATCCTAAACCTTGTAACTGATTTAAAATAATGTCCTGAGAGTTCATTACTGATTCGTAGCCAGCAGAGAATTTTCCCCCAACTCCAATTTCTGCATCTGAATAAAGAAGGGTTCGATTCTTTGAAATAGAATACTTTTTCCGTGCTTTCAGTAAATCTCCTCGATCAGTGTTCAGTACCAGATACTCTCGAATACGTTGAGGTAGCTCACCTTTCTTGGACCTAGACAAGTAGCTACCAACAAGGTTACTGCCACATTCACCAATTCCAATTGCAAAGATCTCTGATTCTGGTCCTCCTTCAATTGACATTTTGACACACTCTTTATTTTACATCTGTTAATAAGGGGTAATTAATCTAATTTAACTCCAGATTTAATTTCGATAAGTAACCTCATGACTAAGCTCAAATATGAACGAATGACTTCATTATGGGGATAGGTTTCTTTGATTTTCTTAGATATTTCTTTATAAAATCTAAGATTCTCATCTCTACTTTCTGTTGGCGTATAACGAGGCCGAAACATCCGAATAGCACGATGCCAATGGTTTAACTGGATTGAAACTTTTTTCCACTCATTTCTCTGTTCATCAATTTTTGGTAATAGCTCTAGAATATATCTAAGATCATGAGAATCAAGGAATTCCTCACGAGCTTTTACTAAGTCCGATAAAGGAAAGATTTTCTGTGATGCTTCCTTAGTATATCTTTTAAACACTTCTTGAATGTTAGAATAATATTCTAACTCCCCTAACTCCGTCTGCAGAGCAGCATTTCGACTTTTTTCAATTGTTTTCATGATTTCAATTACTGAGCTTCTAACTGCTACTAACTCAAGAATTGCTCCAGTTAACCGGCCAACATGATCTGTTGTTGCTATTTCTTGGAACTTACTTAGGTAGGCGAGGTCGACCCGTTCATCCTGGCGTAAGTCAATTTGATAGTGATTAAATAAATATTCAACTGCATCTTGAATTTCTGTAATATAGCGCTTTCCCATGGAACGTATTTCACGGCAAGCTTTCGGATCAGTCTGTAAATTATCAATTTCAACGAAGACATCAGTTACCTCCCTTAATTGAACATCTTCCTGGTTTTTAACGATAATTTGACTGAAATTCTCAATATAACCCCCTACATATTCAATGATATTGATTCCAACTTCTTTCAAATCGTTAACATTTTTTAGAACCGTTCGTGATTCTTGGACTCCATGTGCTAATAATACAGCCAAGATTTCTGTATCATAGAGGAATATAAGCTGTCTTAATTTGTGAGCTAAACGATCATGAGACACTTCTTCAGCTTCAAAATCGGAAACTTTCTTCTCTGCACTAAAAATCGTATCGTTCAGAGGTGTTATTTCGTTTATCCGAGGGAGGCTAACTCTTAACCAATTATAGAGATTCTGATGAAGTTTAGCTAAGGAATCTTTTGCCATTTGCAAGCTTTCTAAGCTATAACTCTCAAAAACGTTGACCAAACGAACAATATCTTTATGAGTCTTGATTTCTTCCATTTTCTCTTCCATAAGTTTCAACGTTTCATCGAAAAAACCTGAATACTGACTGGGTAGCTTTGAGTAGTCCTGAATATGAGAGGATATTTCACGTTCCATTTGCTCTGCCAATGTTGATGCTTTCCGATCGATAAACGCAGATAATTGCCAGAATTCTGTTAAAGCTTCAGAATAATCAAGATGATCGATTTCTTTGTCAGTAGAATAGTTCAAACTGGTTTTCCGAGATTTCAATAATCTAAATAATCTTCTATCAACTCCTTCCAGATTTCCTATTTGTTTTTTCAATTCGATAATGATTTCCTTTTTATTTTCTTCAATCGTTTCTAAAAAGGAAATATATTCTTTAATTACGGCTTCTATGTTTCCTAATTCTGAATATTCATCGATTAAATCTACAATTTGGTTACGTTTTTCCCGTAAATCGAATCGTGTCTCTACAGGAATTAATGGGAAGGGAATTGATTTTAAATTCTCCCGGATCCGTGAGGAGATCTTATATTTCCACACGGGGATCTTTTCATACTCATCTAAAAGCTCCTGAATACTTTCTTTAGCTGCTTCGCCAACTTCTTCTCGGAAGGCCTTTAAATCGTCTATTGCGAGAATTGGAACATGCATTTTTAATTTTGGCGGAATTGTCTCTAGATTAGTAAGTTGATTGTAAATTGGATGTATCTCATTATCTATTTTGTTCCACAGCTCGGTTTTTATATTTGCATTAAGTCTATGCAATCCCTCAATTTCATGAACTAAATCACGAATATCAATTTCATCAACAATTTTTTGTTTTCTCTGATAATCGATTTGTTCTTTCAGCTCTGGAGATAGAATATCTCGTAAGCTTTCTCGAGAATCATATAAATTTAGCAAATTCTGTCGGAGGCTTTGTTGGGCGGGTTTAGAAAAATAAGCTACCAAACGTGTCTCCCAATCCTTGATTTCACGAGCTTTACTACTCAATTCACTGGGACTAAGAGCTTCAAAATCATGTATGGTTGGGATTTTTGGTCCTTCACTTAAGTTGATGACTTCTTGAATATGTGGATTTTCTAATAATTTGAAAAAATAATTCTGACAATCTCCTGCAAGAGATGATTTCAAGTCATGATACCTTTTTGCTAATTCTACCCATTCTTGAAGGTCACTTGTTTTTGCTGCTTCTTTCTCAATTATGCGTACTTCTTTTTCAATATCAGGAGGGACTGGGATTTTCATCGCACGAATAGCTTTTGTTGAATTAATTAGCTCTGATGTACTCAAGATCTTTTTTGTAGCAATAATCTGCTGTTGACGCCAAGAACGTATTTTTTCAATATCTTGAATAATAGTTGGGATATTTGTAGATGAAATATCTGTTTCTGGAGCTGGAGAAAAAGCAGACTCTAATCCCTCTTTTCCAAAAATCTGAATTATCCGTCCAATTTGATCATCTGTTTGTGTCTTGAGGGAAATTTCATAAGTGCGTAGTACATTAACAAACTCATTACTAAGAGAATTTAACCGTTTTTCTAATGAAATGAGAGTTTCTACTGAAGTTGTTCTGTCTGCACTAGTCTGAACGTCTTGAACCTCCTCCTTCAAAATATCAATTTTATCCCACAAGTCTAAACCAATTGACGCTACAGTATCGATATGTTGTTGTAGTTCAGAAGACATCTGCACAATTGCCAGTTGAATTTTACCTTCTGTACCTTTTCTTCGCTGCTTTAGATACGCATTTTCAGCTTCTAACAAACTGTATACTTCGAGTAAATCTGGTATTGTCATCACATGGATACTGGTTTTTGTGGTCTGGTTCGTCGCTCGAACTTTCTCCTCATCAAAATTAACAAATTTTCCATAGAGTTCGATAATCTCCCTATTAAATAATAAAATTGAAACATTTTTCCCTCGCAGAACCTCTGTAATCTGATTGTATGTCCTTAGAACTTGTGAGCTAAACCTCAGAATCTCTTGGACATCAAAACTGGGGATTTGTAATTTTCGGATGGTCTCTGTTTCTTGGGGGATAAATTTCGCTATTTCTTTAATGTTGTTTGCTAGATCGAAGTAAATTTTACGAAATCCAACTAAAAGTGCATTCAATAATTCCTCTGTGAGCTTGTTATACTTCTCTCTATCTTGAGTAAGAGTTTTATTAATGCCCCTCTTTTTAAAAAAACCAGCTTTAGGCAAGTCTGTCTCTAATTTTTCAATTTCTATCACTAATTTCTGAGCTTCATTTAAAGCGGAGACGACTTGCACTGTAGGGTCAATTGAGCGTAACTCTGTCACTAAATCTCTAATTTTATGAAGCACTTCTTTAGAAACAAGAAGTTTCCCTTCTGAGGTCATATTAACTAGCATCCTTTGATAGCATTGTGTAGTCACTTTTCGTTACTACTTTGTGAGTGGGTTCTTTATATGTTTCAGTTATATATGTGTATTACAATGATAAACTTTAGTTCACGATGATTTTCCCCTTTTTTAAATTATTCAAATCAGATAAAAATATTTTAGCCCTTAAATGCTGATTGAGCTCTATAGTATTAGTTTCATGGTTCATAATCCATGGAAAAGTTGAGGTAATTCTATTAAACAATTTAAGAATCATTTTGAACACAGAAAAGATTTTCAAGTCTTTTTAGCTATTTAAATCAACAGAGAAACATCCACCCACTAGTAAAATCAACGGATTTAGGTTTCTTGAGGCTTTTAAAAAATGAAAACGTGCTTGATATCTATTGGGAATGAATTACTGTCGGGCAAAACCGTTAACACAAACGCTAACTTTCTTGCAAAGAAACTTACAAACTTTGGTTTTGTTGTTCAGAAAATCCTGACCATTCCCGATGATCCAGTAATTGTGCCAAAAGAGATATCTCTTCTTGTATCTTCAGGTCAATATCGTCTTATTCTAATAACTGGAGGATTAGGGCCAACTTGGGATGATTCAACAGCTAATTTTCTCGCAAAAGCATTAGGTGTGAAAACTGAACTAAACAATGAAGCATTATCAATAGTTACTCAACGCTATACAGACCTATTTGATAAAGGCTTGGTGGACACTGCTGAAATTACTTCAGCACGTAGAAAAATGGCAATACTTCCAGCTGGATCTGAAGCCATCGATAATCCACTAGGAACTGCTCCTGGGATATTTTTTATCCATAAATCTTCAAATACTTGGATTTTTTGTCTTCCTGGGGTTCCTCGTGAGATGAAGGAAATGTATAATGTGATTGAGAAAAAAATCTCTGTTTTAAAAAATAAAAGCCACCTTCATTATTATGAAACAGAGTTTACTTCATCTTTTACAGATGAGTCATTACTTGCTCCATTTTTACTTCAAGTACGCCAAAAATATGATGTTTGGATAAAATCACTTCCTGAAGCGTATCAGGAGGAAAAAAATATACACCTGATCATTTCTAAATCAGCTGGCTCAAAGGAGGTTGCTAAGAACGAAGTTCTTGCTGCAAAAGCATACCTTCATAAATTGATTAGTTCATCAGGACATGAATGATAGAATTATATTATCACTTCAGCATT
>JBHLPQ010000206.1:0-6388 GCA_048939265.1 Promethearchaeota archaeon | reverse complement strand
GGCAAGAATTTCGGATGCGGAAGCTCAAGAGAACATGCGGTGATCTGTCTTATGGAAAACAAGGTGGGCTGTGTGGTGGCAGAATCCTTTGCCCGAATCTTCTACCGCAACGCAATCAACCTGGGTTTCCCCCTGTTAGAATGCCCGGGGATCTTAAAAAAGGTTAAAACAAAAGACGAGCTGGAAATCGATTTAGAAACAGGTGTAATCAAAAATCTCACCAACGACGAGACGATTCAGGGGAATCGGCTCTCCGGGCTGGAATCTGAGATTACCAAAGCCGGCGGGCTTTTGAACTATCTGAAAAAAAGCAAAGCCTGATGGATAAAGTCAAATCAACTAAATTGGGTGAGGTGGTTGAGCTGGAGGTTTTCGATCTAGCTTTTGGGGGAAGGGGCGTCGCCAAGCTGGATGGGATGGTGGTATTGGTTCACAACGCTGTCCCCGGCGATGTGATCAAAGCTAAAATCTTAAAAAGGAAAAGATCATTTGCAGAGGCTGAAGTTCTCGAAATAATCAAAGAGTCAAGCAAAAGAACTCAACCCAGGTGTTCCCATTTTGGCTTTTGCGGGGGGTGTCTGCTTCAGAATCTTAAATATGAATATCAAATGGAATATAAAACCAAACAGGTAAAAGACAGCCTGGTTCATATCGGCGGTTTTAAAGAGATAAAGATAAATCCCATCCTCGGTTCAGATAAGCTCTATTTTTACAGAAATAAAATGGAGTTCTCATTTGATAAGAATGAGAAAGAGGAATTGATTTTAGGTCTTCATCCCAGAGGTCGATACGATCAGGTTTTTGATCTGAAAGAGTGCTTTTTGCAGTCCGAGCTTTCCAATAAGATAGTTAGCTGGATAAGAGGATTTTTCAGAGAAAAAAAGACATCAGTTTATGATTTAAAAGAGCATCAGGGATTCTTGAGATATTTAGCAATCAAGGAGGCCAAAAGTACATTTGAAGTAATGGTAAACTTGATCTCCAACAAAGGGAATTTCCCATTTCAGGAAGAATTTGCAAAAGGATTAGTTGAAAAACTTCCTCAGATAACAAGTGTGATGCGAAATATAAATTCCAGGCTTGCTACAATCGCTGTAGGGGAGGAAGAGGTGTTTTTAGCCGGAAAAGATCATATAACCGAGAAGGTAGGTGATTTTTTATTTGATCTATCAGCCAACTCGTTTTTCCAGACCAATAGCTATCAGGTGGAAAAACTTTATACCGTTGTGAAGGACTTTGCTGATCTTAAAACAGATGATAATGTACTGGATTTATACTGCGGGATCGGTACTATCTCGATTTTCCTGGCACATCAAGCTAAAAAAGTGATAGGTGTGGAATCGCTCTCTCAATCAGTTGAGGATGCCCAGAGAAATGCTCAGAAGAACAAAGTATCAAATTGTGAGTTTGTCTGTGGCGAGGCAAAGAAAGTCTTATCAGAACTTATAACCAGAAGCGAAAAATTCGATGTGGTAGTAGTCGATCCGCCCAGGGCAGGGCTTCATCCAGATGTAGTAGCCTATCTGGGCGATATTAAGATAGAAAAGCTGATTTACGTTTCCTGCAACCCAGCCACATTAGCCCGGGATTTGAAGCTTTTCTGTGAAGGCGGGTATAAAATAGACCAAGTGCAGCCCGTAGACATGTTCCCCCACACCCCGCATATTGAGACAGTGGTGAAATTAATCCTCTGATTTCTATTTTCATAAATTTTAAGTATAACGTACAGAGTCGAAGGATAAAAAAGTAGGGGCGGAGCTATCATCTCCGCCCCCAAAATTCTTGAGGTAAAAAAAGGGTTTTTTTATAGTTGTTTCAAATTGCACAACAATAATTAACAGGCGGCGTTCCGCTTTTCAAAACATAGTTAACCAGATAAACGACATCAGCAATAGTTACCTCACCATTGCCATTTGCATCGCCCAAGCACAACATTGGCAGTGGTTCAGAGCCATCTCTGAATAAGTAGTTAATAATAGAGACAACATCTGAAATGTCAACATTATTATCGGCGTTACAATCCCCACATGCAGTGATCCTTACAGCACTACTTGTGAAGGTATTATCACTTAAATCTGTTTCTCCTTGTACTGGTTGAATGTTAGACTTAAGAGTATAGTATCCTGCAGTAATGTCTTTTGTGCTACATTTGAAGCTCACAATTGTACTTTCACCCGGAGCTAAATCGACAACAGTGTTTTCACCGATTTTGGTGTCATATTTAGATTGGATTTTTACCCAGTCAAAATCTCCACTTCCTATCATGCCGCATGATGAAGTAAGACTGACTACTTTTGGATATTCATCCGGGGGTGACCAGGCTCTGTCAACCTTAAGAGTATCGTCCAGATATGCTTTGAAATTGGCTTCTTCTATAACCAGCTTGAGTTTATACCAGGTTTCAGTACTTATGGAACCATCCCAGTTAACAAGATGGGTCCCCGTGGTATCAGTATACTCAGCGCGCCATCCATCATCCCAGGTGTCATAACAAAGGTCGATATAGCATGAATTAGATTCCGTGCCAAACAATAAACTGGGAGAACAATGGTAATTATAAATAGATTTGAGTTTCGTTTCCACAGTAATTGGATAATCAAACTCTGTTATACTGGTAAGGCCCGCATCCAGGAAAGGAAGAATAGTACCGCGGACGTGCAAAAGTCCTCCGCTTACACTGACAGAGTCTCGTGGCACATCATCACTATAATAGCTCCACATATCAGCATTCAAAATCCAGAAAGGATCGAAAAACATATCTCCGCAAGCGTAAGCGATTACATCAAAAGTTTCTGTGTAATGACCCTGATTCTCTACATAGACATGAACGGTCAAAGAGTCACCTTGCTGAATAACCGAATCAGACAGCACCACATTTGAGACACCTACATCATGCGGAGCTACAATGTCGCTAGGTGGAATTCCTCTGTCAAAATCCCCGTCTCCATCATCGTCTATGTAAAGCGTATGGTCAACTGCTTCATCATCGATGAAAAATTTGCCAACAGAGCCAGCTGAAACCGGGATATCGCTGTAAATGGTGGAAATCTCACCTGAATCATTTTTCTCAATAAAACGACCATAGACATTTAACGTGCAATCCATGAATATCTCAATTTCATAGGTATAAGATTCTTCTGGTTCCAAAAATAGCGAAATTACCTCAGAAGGTGTCCAGAACAAGCTGTCGGTTGTATCAGCTAAGACCGTCTCATCCTCATAATAGGCCATGCTTATCTCTAAGTCTATTACTCCACTGGAATGGTTAAAGCCAACATGATTGCTATCCAAATCGTAGACGTGAAGCCTTCCCGGGGAAGAGGTATCATTCAATTCAGTTAAAATCTGCTGTTGTTTGCCTGGAAACAAATAGGTTATATCTGTGTGATATTCCGCTAGCTTTTTGTCGTGACTAAATCGTGCATCTTTCCACACCCTCACTTCGTCACCTATAACGTCAATTCTCCGATATCGCAGGTACCGGCCTGTTGCACGTGTAATAACATACATTGGTAGACAGCCGGCACAGAAGCTATAACTACTCCAATAACGCCCGTTGGGTGGTTCCCCTAAGGAATTCAGGTAATCATGAGTATCCAGGAAATACCAATATGCTTCATCATGCACATGTCCCCCCAAAACAACTTTCACAGCATTATCGCGCAAGAGATCAATTAATCCATCTCTGTTTCTTGTTATGCATCCATTGGTCTGATCTTCTCCCTCAAACTGCCACTCTGAGTGAGTACAGAACACCGGATGATGCATAAATAGAATTTTGTTATATTCGGGGTAATCATCAATTACCTGACTTAGCCATGTAATTTGTGAATCAGCAAGTCCTTCGGCTTCAGGAAGGAAATCTGCTGGCCAGTAATATTGTAATGGATAAATCCCTATCCATTCCCAAACATCTTCATCTTTTCCTGAATTCATTGATATGAGATGAAGGTTATCAGTTGGTTGCCACTCATCATCCCAAAAATATGGATCAAACGATGGAATCTCACCCGGCCAGTACCAATAATGATCATGGTTTCCCACGCATAGAAAGTATGGCACCATAAGATTTTGTGTAGTGTAATAGAACCCAGCCCACCAGTCAACCCTGTCTCCTTTATGGACTAAATCTCCAGATATCACAACAAATTCTGGTTGGGGAGAAAGATTGTTGATTGAATTTATAACAAATTGATATCTTTCATACGCACCCGTAGTACCGACGTGTGGATCTGTTAGATGGATAAAATAGAAATATCCAACACCGGCACAAGAGACATTATTAACACAATCCTCTCCGGTTTGCACGGTACAGTTGAAGTTGCCGGAGGACTGAGGCTCAAAGTGCACTGTGAAGGATTTTTGCTGGCCTTGACTTAGGTTGTAGCTTGTCGGGCCGACTATGCTGAAGTGATCACTGGATACACTCACCACTCCGCTGAGTGTACCACCGCCATTGTTTCTGATAGTAAATTGTTTCTCATCATAATCACCCATAGCAACCGTGTCAAAATCCAGACTCGTAGGTGTAACGAAACAGTCGGGTGGATCTTCTCCTATGCCCGTGCAGGGGAGATCGTTGCAAAGAGGATTTCCTGTTTCTATTGTGCAATTTTTTGTTCCGGCAGAAAGAGGCTTAAAACGTACCCAAAAAGTTTTAGAGTATCCCCCTCCCAAGTCATAGGTTGTCGAGGTCACTAATTGGAAGTATGGGCACGACTCTTCTATTTCTCCTTGGAGCCTGCCTCCACCAGTATTCGTGATACTGAAACTCTTATCGAGGCTATCGCCAACAGTCACCGTGCCAAAATTCAGACTGGTCTGCGAGAGTTCACAATCAGGTAGATACTCTCCTATACCCACGCAGGGGAGACTGTCGCAGTCAGTGCCTGTCTGAATCATACAATGATATTCTCCATCTGTAAGGGGGTTGAAGCGGACTGTAAAAGTATCCGATTCTCCTGCTCCCAGACTATAGCTTACGTCTCCGACTAAGCTAAAGTATTGACACGACTCGGTAACTTCCCCGCTGAGCGTTTCTTCGCCTTCGTTGGTAATAATGAAGTCGATGTCGGCAATATTCCCAACAGTGACGTAGCCGAAATCTAGACTCCTCGGTGAGACCACGCAAGCCGGCGGAAACTTTTGTCGAAAGGTATATTTGAGATCACCATTGGCTATATCATAATAGCTGACGTGAGGGTTAAAGTCGTTATCCAGAGCAATTGAAGTATACCATCCCACGTCTCCTTCACTCTCCACTGTCTCTATGTGCCAACTGCCGTCATAGTATGCATATTTCAGATCCCTAAGAGTTGGTCCTGGTGGGTTCCAGGCATAATAGCTGATGTGAGGGTTGTTACCACTATCCAAAGCAATGGAACTATACTCCCCCTCGCCTCCGAGAAGATCACCTACTCTCTCTACATTCCAGCTTGCTCCGTCGAAGTGTGCATATTTAAGATCAGCATTGGTCTGATCATAATAGCTGATGTGTGGGTTATTGTCGGTACCCAAAGCAATAGATGTATAGAAAGCTGAACCAACATTGCCTGTGCTGTCTACTGTCTTTATATCCCACCCGCCGTCATAGTGTGCGTATCTTAGATCATAATTTGGATCACCTTTCCAGTAGCTAATGTGAGGTTTATCGTTGATGTCCAGTGCGATAGAGGAGTGCCATCCCACGCTTCCTTCGCTCTCCACTGTCTGTATATCCCAGTATGTTCCATTATACCAAGCATATTTCAAATCACGGTTGCCCCAGTCTTGGTAGCTGATATGTGGTCTGCCATAGCTGTCCAGCGCGATGGATGTTCCATATCCGCCACCCGCAGTGTCCACTGTTTCTATATTCCAATATGTGCCAGTATAACGAGCGTATTTTAGCAAGTCGTAAGGCCAAACTACATCGTTATAGCTGATATGGGGGTTATTGCTGTTGTCGAGAGCAAGGGAGGTCCATGCCCCCACATTAGTGTCCACTGTCTCTATATTCCAATTTAAACCATTAAAACGAGCATACTTTAGATCCTGATTGGAGTCATCCCAATAACTGATGCAAGGGTTACCGTTGCTATCCAGGGCAAGGCAGATACAATGACCGACATCCCCTATGCTGTCCACTGTCTCAGTGTACCAATGTGGGTCGCCAGCCAATGCATACTGGGTACCAAGGATGAATGTCAACGCTACCGCACGGATAACAAGCGCCATAAGTGCAGTTCTTGAAGCTGTTTTCTCTTTCCATTTTATCGCCTTTCCCCTGTTTTTCATTTTTGCACCTCCTCGTTTTTATTTTTCCTGCGAAGTAAAAAGAGTTTAAGCTCAAGTTTCCTTCAGATGACCGTAGAAAAGAGCTAGTGGAGAAGGAGGCGGCATTCAAGGT
>JBHLPQ010000057.1:0-19341 GCA_048939265.1 Promethearchaeota archaeon | reverse complement strand
TAAAAGGCAATCTGAGAAAGTGCTTTCTTATGAGAGCTTATCGAAAAGCTTGGGACATGTACCAATTTGAGAACTCATTCTTCAGCTCAACTGGAGATGTAATGTTCCCTAGCTTACATACAGTTCGAAGCTTTGTCCAAAAGATCAATCAAAAACGCGATTTGTTAAATTTTCCGGAATTGGCAGCCAGGGGAAGCGAAATTAATGGCATCGCTCTTGAAAATGAAATTTTCCATTATCTCTTCGATCTGTATCAAAAACAGACAAATATTGATTTAACGAAAGAAATCCCAAAATGGCTGCAGAAAGAAATTGGATTGGAAGAATTAAACGAAACTCTCAAGTTCATGCTTAGTGAATTTCCTCCACCCTCAATTTATCATGGTGAAATTGATGTTGACAGCTATTTAAATGAAGTTACTAATGAACATCCTAATGACTACATCACGATTTCTTGTATGATTAATTTATGGTTAATTAATGTCAACCCTGCCTTCTCAAGCAATTTAGAATTGTTTAATGACTCTGAGTTGGAAAAGAAAACTAACTATCTTCAGATAATAGAAAAAATAGAAGAATTTTTTGAAAATCAACCAACATTTGGCCCTGAGAACCAGAATTTCTTAGAAATGTTGAAATCCATCGCATTAAGAAATCCTCATTCCATCAAAGGACAGTTAGAATACATCAATGAGAAATGGGGCACTTTTATATCTCCATTTCGGTATAAGATATTATTAGCACTTGATTTTTTCAAAGAAGAAGAAAAAATGAGAGGAATAGGACCAGGAGAAGCTCAAGTTTACGAATACGACTACTTAGAAGAGAATTACACGCCTGATAGAGACTGGATGCCAAAAGTTGTGATGATAGCTAAGAATAGCTATGTTTGGTTGAGTCAACTATCAAAGAAATATAATAGACATTTACACAGACTAGACCAGATCCCTGAAGAAGAATTAAGCCAACTTACAAGTTGGGGGTTTAATGCATTGTGGCTCATCGGTGTGTGGGAGAGAAGTTCTGCATCTAAGACCATTAAACGATGGTGTGGTAATCCAGAAGCAGAAGCATCCGCATATTCTTTATATGATTATGTCATTGCCCAAGATTTGGGAGGCCCCGAAGCATTTGAAAATTTAAAGAAATTAGCTCAGAAGCATGGAATTCGGTTAGCTTCCGATATGGTGCCTAATCATACTGGAATAGATTCTAAGTGGATGATGGAACATCCTGATTGGTTTATTTCTCTTCCATACAGTCCATTTCCCATTTATTCATACAGTGGCGAAAGTTTATCAAATAATTCTCGAATTGGTATTTATGTAGAGGATCATTACTTTTCAAGGTCTGATGCTGCAGTCACATTCAAATGGATAGATCATGAAACAAACGAGGTTCGTTATATTTACCATGGGAATGATGGAACCTCAATGCCATGGAATGATACGGCCCAATTGAACTTCCTCAAACCTGAGGTGCGTGAAGCAGTCATTCAAACGATTCTCCATGTTGCTCGGATGTTCCCTATTATCCGATTTGATGCTGCAATGACCCTAACCAAGAAACATTTTCATAGGTTATGGTTCCCAGCACCAGGTAGCGGAGGGGACATTCCTTCCCGCGCTGAACATGGAATTAGTAAACAGGATTTTGATAAAACACAACCCCGAGAATTTTGGCGAGAGGTAGTTGATCGAATAAACCAAGAAGCACCAGATACATTACTTCTCGCTGAAGCATTTTGGCTTCTAGAAGGGTTTTTTGTACGAACGCTGGGAATGCATCGAGTATACAATTCAGCCTTTATGAACATGCTTAGAGATGAAGATAACGCAAAATATCGCTCTGTAATTAAAAATACTCTTGAATACGACCCTGAGATCCTAAAACGATTTGTTAACTTCATGAATAATCCAGATGAGAAAACAGCAGTTGAACAATTCGGGAAGGGGGATAAATACTTTGGAATATGTATACTCCTTGTTACCATGCCAGGTCTATGTATGTTTGGCCATGGACAGATTGAGGGTTTTGAAGAGAAATACGGCATGGAATATCGACGTGCTTACTGGGATGAAACCACTGATGATGGATTTGTACAATATCATAAGAAGATAATTTTTCCCTTGTTAAAGAAGAGATATCTATTTGCTGAGGTAAAGAACTTCCTCCTCTATGATTTCTTTCTCTCAATTGGTATGGTTAATGAAGATGTTTTTGTATTCTCGAATCAAGCTGGTAATGAACATGCATTAGTTATTTACCACAATAGATTCGCGAATACTAGTGGATGGATAAAGACTTCTGCAGCATTTGCAACTAAGGAAGGGGATCCACCACAACTAGTTCAGAAAACATTAGGAGATAGTTTGTTACTACACAATAATGAAGATTATTACTGCATTTTTCGAGATCACAACACAGGATTGGAATACATTCGTAGTAGTAAAGAAATTTATGAAAAAGGACTCTATTTAGAGTTAGGTGCCTATCATTCAGCTGTTTTCCTCAACTTTCGTGAAGTTAAGGAAAGTGAAATTCACCGATATTCACTTGTTCACGATTTTCTCAATGGACGAGGTGTAGATAATATTGAGGAGACGCTTCAAGAACTGATTTATCACTCTTTACACAAAGCTTTCAAGGAATTAGCGAATAAAACAATTTTCGATGAAATTATTGAATCATTAGATTCAACCAATTCTAAAAGATTAGAAAAAAATCTTAAAAAATTACACCCACGAATATTAACATTCCTAAAGGAGGTAAGGAAATACTCATCAGGGGAATTTATTGATTCAGGCCTCGAGGATGAAATTATTGGAAAAATTCGCAGTCTATTTCAATTAAAAGAATTGGTTAACCAATTACCTATCTCTGTAGAGATTTCAAGGGTGTTTTTCACTTATTTTAATTCAAATTTTCCATCAGACGCTGAATGGAGTATTATATTGTCTTGGTCGTTTTTACACTTACTTGGAAAGATTATAGATCCTGTTGATTATGAACTTCAGAGTAGAAGCTGGATCGATGAGTGGGGGCTTGGTCGAATCATTGAATGGACGATAAAGAACCTGAAAAAGAAAACAGAAAACGTTTTCCAGGCTTTAGTCCTAATAAAGATTCTAACATCACATCAAAATTGGTATATTAGCGATGTCGAACCAAAATTCCAAGCTGTTCACATTTTGAGAGCTCTTATGACTGATTTAGAAGTTCAATCCTATATTCAAACACATCGTTATCAGAATGTCTTATGGTTCAATCAAGAAGCATTTGAGAATCTACTACGATGGTTATTTATTATTTCAGTAATTAATGTTGTTTCTGACTCAAAGAAAGAAATCTTTCTTTCACAAGAATTTACGAGAATATTCCTAATGATAGATCAGTGGCTAACGAGCGCAAAGAAATCTAATTTTCAAGTAACAAATCTTTTTGAACTCTTAAGTGGAGAAGAATCTCCTTCAAGTTCTACAATGGATATATAAGAGTTAGCTCTACAATAAATCTACTTTCCTTAAATACATCCATATTGGGACGATAAAGATTATACTGAGGATGAGAATTATCCAAAATGCAAAAGGATTATTAGCTAAAGGTAGAAATCCAAATTCTGCTCCAAGATTCATTCCATAAAGAGAGGCAATTAAAGTAGGAACCATGAGAATCAGACTAATTGATGCTAACACCTTTAGGAGGTCACTTTGGTTGTTTGATATCACTGAAGCAAAAGCATCAAGGCTAGATTCTATTAAATCACGATAGATACGAAGTAGTTCAGCTTGTTGTTGGAGGTCGATGGCTAAATCCTCGAGGTCATCTAGTAGATCACTACGTTCAGCGAATTGAGGCGCTTTTTTCAGACCATTAAAGGCACGCAAGTTTCCACGAAGTGCTGCATCAAGGTAAGTCGCATCTCGAGACAACCGAAACACTTCTTCGATAGAGGAGCTCCGGATAGATTGAAAAATTATCTTTTCTACCTCCTCTAGATCACGATCGATAATATCTACCCTAAGCTCGAAAGATTTAACCACAGATTCAAGATAATCCAGTAACACAAGAATTGTTGGTGTGGATCGTTTTCTCCTAGAGCCAATCGGCTTCCTGATTCTTTTCGTTTTTAGTTTAGCGCTCTGGACTGTTATGAGGTGATTTTCTGTTAAGAAAACGACAGCGGGATGGGTAGCAGGTTGAACTCCTGTTTTATCTTCTTCTTTTACATCTTCTAATGCAGGAACTCGTAATACAAGTTTAAGAAATGGTGGATCATGTTCAGGTTCTAACTCTAAACGAGGACGTTCATCCTCATCTAGCGCGTCCTCAAGGTCTTCAAAGGGTATATGAAAGGTCTGCTGGATTGTCAGAAGTTCATCTTTATTTGGATTAGTGCAAATAAGCCAAGTAGGAACTTTAGGAGTAATCCCTGGGACATATTCAGTATAAGTTAATCCGCTTTCTAAGTCTTTAATTTCAATCATAAGAAGACCACCAAAGTGAAGATCCAGCACCTTCAGGGCTAATAAATTTGCTACCAGCTATTGAGTGCTCTGAAAATACCTCTGATAAGTTTGGCTATTTTCTATTACAGTAAAAGTTTAGGACGAAATTCCTTTAAAGCTTTTTTAATTTGGTCAATTTCGTCATTAGTTAATTCAAAATCAGTCGATCCTACGTTTGACTCCAGTTGATTAATATTCTTCGCTCCAGGAATAGCGATTACAGATGGGTGTCTAGTCACCCAATTAAGCGCAATTTGAGCCATCGAAACATGATGAGCCTCTGCTATTTCTTTAATAAGAGATAACAATTTTTCTCCCCTTTTGAGGTTACTACTTCTAAATAACCTATTACGACGACGTGTACCTTTAGGAGTATTCCCAACACGATATTTTCCAGTTAAATAGCCCTACCCAAGAGGACTGTAGGCCATAATTGTAATTTTTTCATCTTTTGTGTATGGAAGAAGATCATCTTCTACTTTGTTCTTAGCTATACTGTAATTTACCTGATTTACTTGCACTCTATATTTACGCATTTTCTTCTGAGCATTCTGTAATCTTCTAAGGTTAAAATTACTTATACCTATATAACGAATTAATCCTTCATCAACCATTCTTTCCATGTGGTTTAACACTCTACCAATAAGCCAAGGGGTAGGCCAATGAATCAAATAAATATCAACATAGTCAGTCTGAAGTCTTTTAAGACTATTATTTAATGCTTTCACAACAGAAGAAGGTCTAATTGTAATGGGAAGAAATTTAGTGGTAATGATGATTTTTTCACGATCATATCCCCTAACAGCTTCACCAATGATTTCTTCAGATTTCCCCCAACCATACGCTTCTGCAGTATCAATTAAATTAATACCTAAGTCTAACGCTTTGTGAACAATTGAGACCGCATCTGTTCTGTTAAAATCAGTACCATATCCCCACCCTTTTGTCCCGAATTGCCATGTCCCTAGACCAATTTGGGAAGCTTTTACGTTCGTATTCCCAATGATTGTGAATTTCATTCTGAATCATCGAATGTTTTTCATAAACTCAAAAATCTATGGAACCAGTAAACATTGAAATAACAGCCATATCTCATTGTCCCTCACAATATATTTTGAGGAATAGTAAAATGAAGCTAAAAATCGATCAATTAGAAGCATGGACTAATGCATTTGGTCCTTCGGGCTTTGAACTCGAAGTTGCGAAGCTCATAAAAGATTATGTCAGCCAATTCGCCGATGAAGTCTCTCAAGATAAGACTGGTTCACTTATTTTCCGAAAAGGAAATCATGGGCCAAAAATTATGCTTGCAGGTCACATGGATGAAATTGGTTTCATTATTACTGGCATTAATAAGGAAGGATATCTCACTTTTAATCAACTTGGTGGTTGGTGGGATCAAACTCTCCTCAGTCAGAGAGTAATAATCAGAGTGCGGGATGGTACTAAAATCACAGGAATTATAGTTGCTAAACCACCCCATATACTTGATCCCGAAGAAAGAAAGAAAGTTGTGGTCAAAACAAAGATGTTCATTGATGTAGGCTGTAAGAATAAGAAAGAGGTTGAAGCTCTTGGCATTAAAATCGGAGATCCAGCGGTACCAGATAGTAAATTTGAACTCCTCAAACGTACACAGATAACTAAAGAAAAAGATGAGGAAAAAAAGAAAGATGTAACTCTAGCAATGGCTAAAGGTTTTGATGATCGAATTGGAGCCTTTATAGCAGCAGAGGTTATGCGTCGTTTGAAAGAAGAGAATATAGAACACCCAAATCAGATTTATGGTGTAGCAACAGTTCAAGAAGAGGTAGGTTTACGTGGAGCTCGGACATCTGCTCATATCATCCAGCCTGATGTTGGATTTGCTTTGGAAGTAGACATTGCTGGAGATGTTCCAGGGGTTGATAAAACCAAGGCTCCAACAGAAATGTCTAAGGGTGTGTCAATTTTAACTGCAGATGCATCCATGATACCTAATCCCCGATTAAAGCACTTTGTACTGGACATAGCTCAGGAAAAGGGAATTGACCATCAACTATCTGTAATATTCGGAGGAGCAACTGACGCTGGAGTCATCCACATTACAGGAGCAGGCTGTCCTTCCTTGGTGATCAGTGTCCCAACAAGACACATTCATTCACATAATGGAATATTAGATCTTGGAGATGTGGAAAAAGCAGTAGAACTCCTACTAGAAGTCGTAAAGAGACTTGATCAAAAAACGGTAGAGTCCTTCACTCAAATTTAAATAACCCTTTTTTTTTCTTTTTTTTTTGATTTATGACCTTCTCTAAAAATGATATGCTCTGGATTGCTGATTTAGCGAAACCAAAGCGTGACAAGGGATACACCCGAACATTTTATTCCTATCCTGCAAAATTTCTTTCAAAATTGCCTCATGGGTTAATAAAGAGATTTTCTAAGCAAGGAGAGCTAATTTTTGATCCTTATGTTGGAGGGGGAACAACTGGATTAGAAGCCATGCTATTAGAACGCCGTTTTATTGGTTATGATTTGAATCCTTTTGGTATATTGATATCAAATGTTAAGACAACCTATTTAGACCCTAATGCTTTAGGTTTTCATTTGGATTCAATTGTAACTCAACTAAAGAAGATGAATGAATCAAAACTTGACCTCTTGGATGATTTAGACAAAATTTGTTTAGGATCATTAATATCACATGAAATAAACTACATCACTGAATGTATTTCAATAATTTCACAAACTTCCTCTTTCAAAGAGTTTTTTGAGTTAGCTCTTATCCATGCTATCAAAATCGTAGGAAGGAGAGATTTTGAGGAAAGAAAAAATTGGAAAAAAGCCTCGATTATTCCTATCTTTGTGCGTAAAGCAGAAAAGATGATTCGTGAAATGCCCTCTTTACCAGAAAAACCAAAATATGTTCCAACATTTCGATTAGCATCCAACCACGAAACCGAGCTAGAAGACAATTCAGTTGATTTAATTGTCACGTCCCCACCCTATAAAGACAAGGATGTTGAGTACCAACAAATTCAAATTCAGCGGAGGACTTTACATCGATCAAAACGATCTAATATAATACCAGCTATCTTAGGATCAGATCCTCTCCCCAAAAATATTTTATGTGGAGGATCAGGAGTAGATTACTGGAAAAATAGTGAGAAATCGTTACAAGAATGTTACCGTGTCCTAAAACCTCATAAATTAGCGTTTTATTGGACTGGATTCAAGAACATATCTGATTTGAAGTATTATGAGGATCAATTAGTTTCAACTGGTTTCGATTTGATTACAACGTTTCAAGTAAAACTAAGTGATGATCGCGCTGCTTCAAGCCGATCAACCCATCATGGTAGGGCTACAGGAATGATGAGTTATGATTATCTTTTTGTTGTCAAAGAAAATTAGCAAATCCAATGTTAACCATAGTAAGACGGAGGTTCTTGCTCTTCTTTTTTGACTGGACGACCTAATTGGATCTCTCCATGCATGCTTTCAAAACGTTTTACATGTTCAATCATCCATAATGCCATCCTTTTGAAAACAGCTGGGCTCATTTTCACAGTTACTACGAAATCGTGCTCAATAGTATCTAATATTATTTGTCCTGGTCTTTCACTTTCACGGGGGATTAATTGGTCTTGAAAGAAACTGATATTCCCCTCATTGGGATTTACTCCACCAAAAAACCCTGAAATGGCGAAACTCGGTACATCCTCAAATTTGACTTTGATTATTGGTTGTTTTTGCATTTTTCTTCCCTTTTATCTGTACTACAAAATTTTTTTCTGATTCATTAAACTCTTTTCCGCTAATATTATTTAATAGGTTAATAAAGGTATGACCATTCTACTAAAGTACCAGAAAAACAGGTAGTTATACAAAACAGAAATATTTTGGCATTATAGATAATTTTGGCGATCTATTTATCATCTGAGTAAATGATCGTAAAGAAAAATTAAAAATAAGGTAATATGGTTATGTCCGCAGTTCCTGATCCTATAATTGGTCTGATTCTGATAAGCTTTGCAGTATCAATCATCCTTGGTTTGACAATTTATTCGTTAATTCAAGTTGTTTTTTTAAGTAGAAAACGATATGTCATTGGACCTAAACCGTATAAAGGACAGGATACGGTCTTAAGCGGTGCGGATCTTTCACGTGACATGACTGTAACTCAAGCAACTATGACTGGGGTAGGAGCTATGATAGGTGCGGGTATTTTTGTTCTGACAGGAATTGCTGCAGGGATTGCTGGCCCAGGATTGCTAGTTGCCTTTGCTTTCAATGGAGTGATTGCAACCTTAATTGCAATGGTCTATGCGGAGCTAGGATCTGCAATGCCAGAAGCAGGAGGAGGTTATATCTGGGCCCAAGCTGGTCTAGGTGAACGTCAAGGATTTTTAAGTGGGTGGATGAGTTGGTTCGCAGCTGCAGTTGCAGGATCTCTATACGCCCTTGGATTTGCAGCATATTTTGTTGCTTTAATTAGAAACCTTGGAGTAAAAATCCCTACTGAGAATGTATTCTTCATCGAAAAAATTATTGCAGTAATTGCTATTATTTTATTTCTAGTTATAAATCAATTTGGATCTTCTGTCATGGGAAAAGCAGAGATCTGGATTTCAGGAATAAAAGTACTAATTCTTGCTTTTTTCATTTTAACTGGATTAATAATTATTACCTCAAATCCTACTCTAGCATCGTCAAATTTTAGTGAGTTTTTTCCCAAAGGTTTCTTTTCTATTTTCACTGCAATGGGCTTCACTTTCATTGCTTTTGAGGGCTATGAAGTTGTATGTCAAACTGGGGAGGAGATTTATGATCCAAAAACAAGTATTCCTAAATCAGTTATTTTATCTGTAATTATCGTGATACCAATATATCTATTAGTAGGAGTAGTTTCTCTTGGAGCTTTTACTGTAGAAGGACAGCCCACTTGGGAATTTTTAGGCAAAAATAAAGAATTAGGCCTTCTTTTTGCAGCTCAACAAATGCTTCCTGGTTTAGGATTAATGGTTATTCTTTTTGGAGGAATATTATCAACCCTTTCAGCATTAAATGCCGTCATTTTTTCATCGACTCGGGTAGCCTTTGCTTTAGCAAGACATGGATCCCTACCAACACAATTAGCAACAGTTTCAGCTGAAACTCACACCCCAGTCAATTCCATATATATAACTGGATTATTAGTTATTCTAATGGCTATGTTTATTCCCATAGAAGCTGTAGCAACATCAGCTGACTTGATGTTCATGATATTATTTGGACAAGTAATGATCGCTGCTATTTTAATCCGTAGAAAAGTTAGAATTTCCAAAGAAAAACTTGATTATGGTTATAAAACCCCACTATTTCCGCTAATTCCTGTGTTAGGAGGAATAGCATTACTTATCATCTTTTCTTACACATTATTTCTACATCTAGAAGCCTTTCTAATAACGTTGGTTTGGATAGTACTTGGAGAAACAATTTATGAAAAATACACTCGCAAGAGGATCCCATTTAAAGCTCCCTCAAAGTTAACAGAACACACTCGTCCTCGAGCTGATTATGTCCCAGAAGCTTTTTTTACCACTGTTTTAAAAAATATCCTAGTTCCTGTACGTGGAAAACCTTTCGAGTGGGATACAATTCGAATAGCGATTCATATTGCTCACGAATTTGGACCGAAAATAACGCTTTATCATTTTGGATTCGAGTCTATTGAAACATTTCAAAACTATATAGAGGAATTTAAACGATTTCAAATTCCTCATGAAATTAAAATTATTAAACCTCTTAGAAAAAATATCTCTTCTCGTGATATTATTCAACATATGATAGAAGTAGCAAATACAGGAGAATATCAATTAGCTATATTACCCTCCCGACGAAAACGAAAATTCGGCCAAATCAGTATTTCTCATAATACACTCCGAAAAATGCCAATTCCAGGACTTCAAGTTTTTCCAAGTAAGAAGGAGATAATCGAAAAGAAAATAACATTTGAACATGTGGGTGCTTTAACTCCAGGCACAAAACGTGACCCTTTCTTAATACAGCTTGGGATTGCAATGGTCTCATCAACTAAAATCGCTGATTTAGTTGCATATCACTGGACTCATGTCCCTAAATTAATTACCCCTCAAGTAATGTCTGAAGCTCCTGGAGTACAGGAAGATATTTCTATTTTCTTACATAATATTGGTGAAGCTCTTCGAATGGGTATTCCCATTGAGCAAAGACATGTTTTAGGCCATGATTTTGTAAAAGCGATTGCTGAGGTCGTCAAAAAAGATCAATTAGAACTATTAATTCTTGGGTATGGCAGACCTCGAATAGGAAAAAGACCCTCTGAAAAATTGGTTAGAAATATTGACTGCACTGCAGTCGTATTTCATGGTAGACCATTTTATAAAATAAGAGAAGGATCAACTCCCTCTTTCTAGAAAATTAGATTAAAGATTTTCAATGATTAGATTGGCGACTTTACGAAGATATTTTTGGTCAGTCTCATCAAATGCAGCAACATCATCGGAATCAACATCGATCTGCCCAATAATTCCCGTTTGATTCTCGATCAAAACCACAATTTCAGACCTTGTTTCTAAAGAACAAGCTAAATAATTCCCCTCATCTGTAACATCGTCAATTATCTTATCTTCATTATCTACTACAGCGGACCCACAAACACCTCTCCCAACAGGAATATGAGTGTGTTCTGTTAGCTTGCCAACATAATAATCGAGTACAAGCTCATTCTTCTCTTTGTCTAACAAATATATGCCTACCCAATTAAAATATGGAATAGAAGAAAGATGGTCAATGACAAGCATGTACACTTTTTCAGGAGTAATATCTTCAATTTGAAGCAGTTTCTGCTCTATAAATTGTAGAATTGAACGGTATTGTTTTTCTTTTTCGACTTTTTGCATAGCTTCACCATTAATTAATGTTAGATATTACCTCTATACGAAATTGCCTATTCATTTTAGCCAAAAGTCAATTAAGTGTAGTGAACTGATCATATGTAAGGAAAAAATAATTAAGATAAATAACCTTTTCCTACCGAAAATGAAGAAGTGGAGTCAGTAGAGCATGTCTGAAAACTCGCGTATAGCACTATACTTACAGGATAAACATGATATTCCTATGTCGATAGAATTTGCTAAATATGCTGAAGAAAAAGGATTTGAGGCTGTTTGGCAAGCTGAATCTCGATTAGCTCGTGTAGCAACTATCCCTATTTCCGCAATGGCTGCAGTCACAAAAACAATAAAACTAGGAACAGGTGTGGTAAACAATCTAACGCGGAATGTGGCCCTTATGGCTGCCACCTTTTCCACAATGGACCAAATGGCTCCTGGGCGCTTTATTTGTGGTATTGGCGCTTGGTGGGAACCTCTAGCAAGTAAAGTAGGGACTCCTCGTAAAAAGCCTTTGAAGCGAATGAAAGAGTACACAACAGTCATGAAAAAACTCCTTAACATGGAAACTGTAACATATGAAGGGGAGTTTGTACATGTGGATGGAATCCGATTAGATATAGTCCACGGTGATCCAGATAAACCACGAGAAGTACCAATATTGATCGGTGCCACGGGGTGGAAAATGATGGAACTTACAGGGGAACTTTGTGCAAAAAAACTAGCTGATGGTGCACTCCTTAACTATATGGTGTCTCCTGAATATAATCATACTGCTTTAAAGCACTTGGAGACCGGAGCAAAAAGAGGTGGAGGTTCACTGGAAGATATTGATAGACCTCAATTGATCGTTTGTTCCATGGATCTTGATCGAGAAAAAGCATTAAATGAGGCTCGGGAACTCTTGACTCAATATATGGGGCAGCAACCACACTTAATGAAAGCAAGCAAGATGCCAAAAGACATCCTTGACAAAATCCACGAAGAGCTAACTTGGCCAGCAACAAGGGAACAAATTCACAAAGCGATGAAACATATTCCAGATGAGATTGTTCAAAAAATTACTGCAAGCGGCACCCCGAATGAATGTCTTGAACAGGTCTCCCAATGGATGGAAAGTGGATGCACGTGTCCAGTTCTTTACCAACTTTCCGACGATGTCAAATTGATGATTGATACATTCTCTCCTAATCAATAATTGTCATAAAAATTCGAGCATCATGACTAGAATGGCCGTAACAACACCTGCAATTATCATCCTAATGCCATTTAACAAGATATTTTCTTTGGATATCTTTCCTAGATAAGCCCCCAAAATAAACAGTAATAATCCCGTTAACAGAACAGAGGAGACATAGGCAAATTGGATTGGCCAACTCAGGAAATAGGCCCCAAAAAATGGGAGAAAGGAGACTGAAGCTGCAGCAAAAGGACTAAGACCATCAACAAGAGCTACAAAATAGGAAGAAATTGTTGCTGCTTGATTTATTACGCTATGTTCAAATTCCTCAAGCATAGCTGATTGAATTTCAGCTATTTCCTCTTTTTTTAGCGCACTTTCGGTTAAATAAGCTCCAAATCCCCCTGAAACACCCATAGCAATGCTTGCTCCTAAACCAGCGAGGATCAACGTTCTAGGATCAACAACACCTGCAAGAAAGCTACCTATGATGATGCCTAAAGCTGTAAGAGCTCCATCAAAACTGTTCATAACCATATAACGCTTGGCAATCCCCTCTGTTTCTCCCATTTGTAGAAGATCTATTATTTGTTTGAACGATTTCATTGGTGGAAACCAATTGCATTTTTCAACTATCTAATATTGCTAAAAAGTACTAATTATGGATTCTCATACGAGAAGCGAACATAAAACGACTAAATTCTAAGCTTGTTAACAAAAGCAAGGGAATGTTTGTTATTCTTGTTCCTCTGTCTTCTCCTCTGTTTTTTCACTTTTCTTTATACCACGAACCAGTAAAGTTTCGATACGTAATTCAGACATTTCTTTTACGGTAAAGGCAATACCCTCAATTTTAAAAACTTCTTTTCCTTTAGGTAATCGGCCGAGTTTCTCTTGAATAAATCCCCCAATAGTTACAGAGATTTCTGACTGAAAATTCGTTTTGAAATAATCATTAAAATCATCTAATGAGGTTTGACCACTTACTTTTGACTCATCTTCGTTCTCTTCCGATGGTGTGATTTCCGCAGGTTCATAGTCATATTCATCTTGGATGTCACCAACTAAAAGCTCTAAAATATCCTCCAATGTTATTAACCCCACTACTTCCCCGAATTCATCGACAACAATAGCTGAATGTCGTTTTGTGTTTTGTAGTCTTTCCAAACACAAATCTGCTCTCATTGTTTCAGGTACGTAATCCGCTTCTCTTAATAATTGTGAAATATCAATCTGATCCTTCTTATCACTAATTTCATCAGTATCTAGAAATAGTTCCAAGAAATTCAAGAGGTCCTTAGCGTATAAAAACCCAACAATCTTCTCTCGTGATTCATCAAAAACAGGAAATCGTGAGTGCCCAGAATTATTCACACACTTTACAATCTCTTCAAAGTCATCAGTTATAGAAATTGTACACATATCATATCGCGGGGTCATTATCATCCTTATCTGAGTATCAGGCAGATCAAAAGTACGTTTTAAGATAGCGCTCTCGCGTTCATCGAGAATACCTGCTTCAGAAGATTGAGAAATAAGTAATTTTAGTTCAGCTTCAGAATGGACTGGACGATGACCAACAATGGGTTTTATTCCAAAGAGTGCAAGAACTAACCAACCTGTTTGATTAAATGTCCAAATGACTGGTTTAAATATCATTGCAAACCAACGTAAAGGTTTTGCAACCCATAGACTTGTTTTCATGGGATATTGTAGGGCAACACTTTTAGGAGCCAATTCACCCAAGACAACATGCATATAGGTAGTAATAGCGAATGCCAACAAGGCACCCAAAGAAAGTCCTCCTAAAAGCGCAAAAATTCCCAAATCATGAAAAAAAACTTCAAGAACGGGTTCAATTGAGGCTCCTGCCAAAAATCCCAGTGCCAGACTTGCCATTGTTATCCCAAGTTGAGTTGCACTGATCACTTCATCTTGATTCTGAATGGCTAATTGAACAGCTTTTGCTCTTCTGCTCCCCGTTTTTCGAACAATTTCCTCTACCCTTGAGGGCCTGACACTTACTAAGGCAAATTCGGCGGCAACAAAGAAACCATTCATTAACACCAGTAAGAATGCAAGGATTATAGCAATAATAAAACCGATAATATCTACAGACATACTGTTTCGGTTTGCTCCGATTAAGCCCCAAGTCTTCACTATAATAGCCTTGATAATCCAATTAATTTCGAGTTTTAAGGGCTAAACAACTTGGCTAATTTGTGAAAATCACATATCTCCGTTTTTTAAGATTTTTTCTTGAATTCATTTCTCAAAATTCGGTGAATTGGTAAAAAGGGAGAAAAAAAGAAGAAAAAAAAGAAGATGCTAGGATTCTATACGCGTTCAACCACAGTCGCGATACCAACCCCACCACCCCCGCATAATGTCTGGATCCCATAGTGTTTGTTCCAATTTACAAGATAATGAGCCATATCACAGAAATAGTGTGTACCTGATGAACCAATTGCATGTCCAGTGGCTATGGCTCCTCCATAAGGGTTAACACGTGGGTCGTCAAATGCATAGTCAAAATGCTTTGCAAACGCCAGACACGGGGAAGCAAATGCTTCATTTGGTTCAATACAATCCATGTCAGTCATCTCGAGTCCAGCTCTTTCCAACGCACGTTCCTGCGCGGGAATGGGACCTGTGAGCATTAACATTGGATCATCCCCAGCCACAGCAGTTGAGAGAATTTTCACCATCGGTTTTATTCCAAGCGTATCTGCTTTCTCCCGAGACATGAGCATCACTGCGGATGCCCCATCTGTTATCTGTGATGAATTTCCAGCCGTTACTTTGCCATTATCAGGTCGAAACACAGGGGGGAGTGATTGTATCTGAGCCCATGCCGTGTCAGGATCGTCAACAGATATTGTACGAACTGTTTGATCCTCTGTTACCGTTTTTGTTTCGAAAGTTCCATCAGGATTCTCAATAGAAACCTCAAATGGAACAATCCGCTTCTCATAATTGGTCTTATCTCTCATTGCCTTCGTTGCTTTTTGATGTGACCATAACCCAAATTTATCCAAATCTTCTCTTGATAAATCATACTTCTCTGCAACAAGCTCTGCAGACTCTCCTTGAACAAAGCTCATACGTTCTTGTAATTCAGCCATACGTGTCTCAGACATATGACAATATATGTTATCCACGGGGTACATAAAACCAACTTGAATATCAATCCCCATGGGGTAATGTGTAAGATTTTCGACTCCTGCAGCTATCATAATATCGCCATCACCTACTCGAATGGCGTTTGCACAGGTATTAACGGCCTGCAACCCTGCATTACAATATCTATTAACTGTAGCAGCAGCTACAATATCAGGAATGTTTTTGGCCATTAGTTGACCCACCCTGGCGATGTTACCTCCTTGATCACCAATTTGAGTTAAAATACCGACATGTACATCCTCTATTTCATGTGGATCAAATGAACTTGATTGATTCGATACACGATCAACTAGGACCTCTAAAATCCCTGCTAACATATCTTGTGAAGACATATTCCTATAATATCCCCCATATTTCGCCATTTGTGCCCGAGAAGATTTTCCCATCGGGAGTCGAATTGCATCAACAACAACACAATCTCGTAGTTCCTTATTTCCCATTAAAATTCCTCATTTTTATTGATTCCAAAGTTACTCTAATTTTAAGGCAATTTTATTTATATGTTTCCCCAATAACCCGAAAGTGACTAAAAAACAACTATTTTGAAGAGACTATGAATTCTAGAATTTTAAAAGAAAGAAATTATCTTCAACATAGTGTTATTTGGTACCCCCAGAGATGACCCAAGTGATAAGAGATGCTCTCGATTGACTATGAAACAGCTTTTAACAAAATTAAACAAGTAAAAATGACTGTCCTTCCTGATTTTTTCCTTGATATCATAATAGACCCACACATGTCTTATGATCAATTGATCCAAGAGATGCATGCTGTCTACTCAAGAGGGGGTGGAAATCTTCTTGGTCCAGAGGCACGTTTTATCCCAGGAGGGAATGGAGGGAATGTAGCTAAGACTCTGGCAGGTTTGGGGATTAACACTACCTTTATATGCGAAACTTCTGACTTAGGAAAGCAACTTATCGAATTTTTTATGCACCCACTTGGAGTAAAGACTACTATATCTTCGTCAGGTAATTTAGCTAGTTCGATAATTCTAGAAATTCCCCACGGATCAGATAAGCATAACGTGATGTTTTCATCTTCTGGGAGTGTTGCAGATTTCTCTTCGGAAAAGCTTACACCCGAACAATGGAATATCCTGAAAGAAAGCCATGTCATTGCTATATGCAATGCTCAAAACTATAAAATGGAGAATCTGGTTGAGACAATCCTCCAAGATGTGCCTCCTTCCATTATGGTTTCTGTTGATTTTTCAGACTTGACACCTCATCTCCAGCGTATCGAAGGATTTAGACACCGTCTTCTGGAACATCCAATAAGACCACCCTCTTTCATTACTGGAAATGAAACAGAAGTTCAGTTATTAGCAGAGGAACCTAATGCACCGCCAGAAAAAGCTATTGAAATTCTATCTTCCTCATACCCAGAAATCATGTTTGGATTACATATGGCGACTAAAGTGGAAATATGGGAACAAGGAGAGCAAATAGCAATTGAACCATGTTTTAATATATCAGTTCTTAATGCAACAGGTGCAGGAGATAGTTGGCATGCCGGATTTTTGACAGGATGGCAATTAGGACTAACCATACCAGAAACGACAATATTTGCGAATGCTGTTGCAGGTTATCAAATATCTACAGGAAAAATCGGTTCCTTAAAAGATATTGTTAGTTTTGCAGCATCTACACCATGCTACAATGAATGATTTCACCCATATGATTTATATGGGTTAGACAAATTCCTCTCTTACTGTTGGATTAATGGAGTTTAAAGCATTTAACAGAAAAATATTGCCTTTTTTTCGGCTATCGAGGACTATCAATGGCATTAAATGGGAATGTAGTATTGATTGTGGGTACTGGTACTATTGGCGAACCGTTAACTGGACTTCTCGCAGCATTATCTAAGAAACTAGGAATTGATGAGCTAATATTCTATAAACATACACCTCGACTGACAGATCGGCCTATGATAAGGGGATTACTTTCAAAAGGAGCCCATATGTGCTGTCAGATCGAAAAGTTCAACAAATTCCGTGAGATGGGGGTAGAACCAACGTACACTTTTGAAGATGCCCTTGCTAAGGCAACTGTTGTGGTGGATTGTTCGACTGAAGGAATGGGCGTTAGAAATCGCTTTTTATTTTATGAGAATGTGAAAGATCAAGTCCGAGCATTCATGGCTCAAGGATCAGAACATGGATTTGGTATTCCCTATGGTGTCGGACTCAATGATCGTGTCCTTCATAGAAGAAATTCGCAGTTTCTTCAAATAGTTAGCTGTAATACTCATGCTGCATCAAGAGTGCTTAAGAATTTAGCATTTGATGGGAATGATAATAGCATTTTAAGCGAAGCACGCTTTGTCTTCATGAGAAGAGCTACTGATGTCTCCCAAGCTGGTAAGTTTATTGCTGGACCCTCTGTTGGAAAACATAAGGACCATACATTCGGTACGCATCATGCCAAGGACGTTTATCGTCTATATTCAACATTAGGATATCATCTCAACGTATTTTCGAGTGCTATTAAGCTAAATACTCAATACATGCACACATCATACTTCAATCTAGTCCTAGATAAGAAGAAAGCACTCTCTCTAAACGAAGTTATTCAAAAGTTTACGGATGATCCATACGTTGCGGTGACGAATAAAACAGATGCCAACGTGATCTTCTCTTTTGGCAGAGAATATGGTCATTTTGGGAGAATCCTGAACCAAATCGTTGTTGTTTTACCTAGTTTAATGGTTCGGCAAAGCGAACTCTTCACAGACAAAGTAGAGATAGTTGGATATGCGTACACTCCGCAAGATGGTAATTCACTCTTAAGCTCAACCTCTGCAGTCGCTTTCTTTTTGGACCCCGACAACGTGACTTTAGGTGAACCTCTCCCCTGGCTTCGTCCATATATGTTTTCTGAGGTCTAGGCGCACGACCTTCTATTTTTATTAGGCTATATGAGATGTGTATTAGGCTTTAAAAAACCGATCTAAAACCAAATGACAATGCTTTCCATTTGAGTATTTTTTTAAGAACTCTCAAGAAAAAATATTCATCTTTCGGATAATGTTACTAGGATGATTGAGACACATAAATAAATCACCATTTTAATAGATCTTAAATGAAATTTATAAAATCATTAAATTATTGCTTTTTCAAAATTTTGGATATTCTGTTTTAATACTTGATTTAATAGATTCACATTGGAGCTCCTAGCCAAAAAACGAGGCCTCAAAAACCTGAAGCTAAAAAAGAAGAGGTAATAGAATGAATCTCCAGATATGTCTACCCCAGAAAGATTGTTGTAGATTATTAATCGTTTTGATACTATTTATGAGTATGATCCCAATATCTTTGGTAAAAACACAGGTCTCAAATGATCGCTCGCAAGATGAAACAACTATAAGCAAGCTTCAAGGGACTGGTGAGAGCAGTACGGATGTTCCCAGGTTAATGGCTCCCTCAAGTGTTTCTACAAATTTGGCTTTACTAGAATCAACCAATACATCTCTAACCAATAATCCTCAACCTAATTATGCTATTGGAAGTCAGAATGGAACAGGTGGAGGTAATTATGATATTTATGATTCATTCAACTGGACAGGTATT
>JBHLPQ010000056.1:0-19404 GCA_048939265.1 Promethearchaeota archaeon | reverse complement strand
GAAAAGAACTATCACATCATTTTACTGGCATAGAAGTAGAGAATTCATAAAGAAAATAAAAGTGAAGTGTTTTCTGAAATTAATTAATGTTTGCTAAATAGATTTGTGAAATTTCGCAAGAATCATATATAGGTCATTCCATTTTTCTCTGGCATTTGTTATCTCTAACAGATATAATGAGAGATATTTGAGTAATTAGAATAGATGGAGAGCTTGTAAGTAAAAATTATATCTGTCTAAAATTAATTACTGTATGTTCCGTCAAAAACGGAAAGGAGACTTTAAAATTACGGCTCCATAGAAAAAAATGTCCAGACAAAAGAAAAAAAGAGAAGAGATGACCGCTTTAAAGGTGTAAGTCATCATCAAATCTTGAAGTTGATTTCTTCGGGGAAGCCTTCTCTAGTGGTGTTTTCGGTGATGCTTTCTCTAGAGGTGCTTTTGGGGATGCTTTCTTCAGGGGAGTCTTTGGTGAGGACTTTGACAATGGGGCTCCTCCACCTGGTTTTTTGGGTGGTCTTTTCCGGAAGTCTTGTATTTTCTTTACCCCTTTGTCTAAGACTCCAGTTTTCTTAGCAGCATATAGTCCACCTGCAGCACCACCACCAAGAATTGCCCCACCAATAGCAAGTGGAATTAAAGCCTCTAATGGATTAAATGGTTTTACTTTCGTGGGGCTCTTGGAAAATGGTGGAACTGTTCCTTGGGGGATCAGGACATCTTCTGGCCCAAGAGTAACGTTTAATTGATAGCTTGTACTTAAACCAGAATCCATAAACACACGGAAATAGATATCAGTACCATTGTGGATATTTGTGTATGTAGAATTCATTGGGAAGGGGCCAACTTGTTCAGGGTACCCCGCACCGCTCAAACTAGAGTCAATGATACTGCCATTCAGAGCTAAGAGTTCGAGATCTAAGTTCTCCGAACCAAATTGAGAAATTTCAACAATTATTGCTAAACCTGCTGGAACTTTGACCACAAAGTAGTCATCATCTTTAATTCGTATCCGTGCTGTTTCAGTGTGGCTAACTGTGTCTCTTGTGGGTCCTTCCACTACCGTAATTCGGGTAGCATCGCCTAATACGTCATTGTCTTCATGAGCATCATCTATTTCTTTAACATCTATCGTTAGATTATATGTATTAGGAGTTTCTCCACCCCAAATAATACACAAGATGAAATATTGACCGCTTACTGTGGCAGTGTAGGAAATGGATTCGTTTAATACAGTAATACTCTCAGCAACTCTTGGATATTCACTTCCAGTGTAATCTGAATATAACTCTAGGTCAATATCATTAATGAGAATATCCCCTGCTTCTTCAAACTCCTCTGGGAAATAATCCAAGGAAATGTTAATTGTATCATCTTGATCTAGATATACGTAATAATAGTCATAAAGGTCATCACGGAGGATAAGATTTGTATAACTACCTTCTGCAATCGGTGCAGCAGATCCAAAATCATTATTTGGTAATTCAAGAAAATCATCGAAAAGATCTATGTCAACCGTCATGTTGTACTGTGCAAATCCATAACCAGGGGGCCCTACTCCTAGTACAAGAAGAAGATAGACATCTGATTTTGAGACCCGGTAGCTAATGGTTTCTGAGCTTGAACCAGATAACACTGAACTATCAAGTATATTCCCTGTTGCATCAGCAAAGAAGAGATTTAGATCTGCATTAGTGCCATTAAAGTCAATCCGTACCGTGATCCAGTCACCTGGGAGTAGAGATATAGCATACCAATCCATATCGCCTTCCAGTGAAATAAGGCCAGCGTCAGGGTCGGTTTCTGTTGGTTTGTATTCTCGTGACTGTGTTTGTAGAAGATAGGCGTAAATAAATAGATCGTTTTCTTCAGCCCAGTCGTCCTCTCCTAGGATTGTTATTGTTAGGTTGTAATAAAGTGGATATGTATTATTTGAGGAGACATGAATATAATAGACTGAATCCGTAAGCGCACGGTGGGGTCCAAAACGTAATCCATTAAGGATAGGGTTAGGGTCATCCAAGATTGAACTTGTTGATTGATTCTCATACACAGTAAGGTTAATGTCGAATCTACCGCCGTCTGGTATTTGTACTTGAATCCAATTCACATCTACATGCAATCGTTGGTATTTTGCTACATTTATGGAGTACCAGTCGTGGTCAATCCTAGAGACAACCATCCCAGGGTAATATCCTACACTTACCTCGGTGGCTTGGTCTTGATAATGATTTGACATTCCGCTTAATTCTTCTGGTTCGTCTTCTAAGATGATTTCCAGAGTATAATAATTTGCTAATCTCTGTGAAAACCTCAGATAATACCACCTACTACTATTAACAATGAATTGGAAGGTGTCCTTTGCAGCATTAGATTGATCTGGATCTTCAAAGTCAACAGAGATATAACGAGCTTGAGAGTAATTATAGTAGATGAGATGCATATCTACTCCATCAGGCTGTGAAATCACTGGATCTGAATACGATTCAACCGTGATAGTGACACGTGAGCCATTATAAAGCAAAATAAGGTATGTGTCATTTTTGCCATATTCAGTTACAGAGTCGGAAGAAAAACGAAGCTTTTCATAATATCCTGGTACAATCTCATCATCTGATCCTCCTGGATTATCTGGAGGAGTGAGGCTACTAATATCATCATTACTCTCGAATCTTTCCCACTTATCCTCATAGACAACTGACATGTTATAAATAGTGGAATAATTAAGTCCTTCATATCCGAACGGATTAGCACAGGTAACATTGAAGTATACTGTTTCTGAAGTATTTATGAGGATCGGACTGATTATTTCTTCATATCCAGAGTAATTACTATACCCTAACAAAGTGCCACTCTGGCTCCATAGATATAGATCTAAATCTGCGTAGAATAGGGGATCTAAATCAATGAGGTATCCAGTTTCATTCCAAGCATTAGATTGATTGAATGTGATCGAAATAGAGAAATAGAATCCTGATTGGACGCTGAAATTATAATAATCTGGATTGTTAGAGCTAACGTTTAATGAATCCGGATTTGTAATTGATTCACTACCTAAATCATACGCCCATGCCCACCGTGAGTTATTTGTTAATAGGCCAAGACCATCAGGATCCTCCCAGATGTTATCTAAATGCGTTGGAGGAGATGCAACAGCTTCTTGGGGAACAATAGGTGTTTGTAAAACTTGAAGTGTCAGGACCATAAAAAGGAATTGAACGATTAGCATCCCTGACCATGAATGTCTGAGAAAATTTTTCATCTTCATTATCGGAGCCTCCTTTTTGTCACAGTAGAAGCATATGTCAGTGTTGTTCCTATTGAGGGAGAGATTTGGGAAACTTTCCCTTGGATTTGTCCTCCCCGTCCTCCTTGCTGTTCAATGAGATAATCTTCTTTCCCATACAGAATATATACCCAATGGTCAGCGGTACCAAGGGCTATGTCGTTTATTCCATCACCATTGAAATCACCGATGACTGTACTTAGGATTAAATTGGTTGGAATAAATGAAGCCCAGATTACCTGTGTAGGTGAAGTTGGCACTCCACTCAAAGCCATAACATTATCATAATTCAGCGTAAGAATATCTAAATTAGTATCATTGTTGAGATCTGCTACTTGATATTCTTCAATGTAGAAGATTGAACGATCCTCGAAAACCCATGTCTGATCAAATGTTCCAGTAGCTAATGTAAAGCAATAACTACCATTCGCAAAAGACCGAACCACAATATCATCTAAGCCATCACCAGAAAAGTCGCCAATAGCCAAATGTGATAATCTAAAGGGTATTTGTGCTAAAAAGATTTTATCGATTTCTGTATTTCCCGCGTAGCTTGTCCAATCGTTATTTTGATAGGCAACGATTGTCCCATTACGTACAATGACTGCTATTTGCGGAAGGGGATGACCTGTGAAATTACCCACTCTGAAATCTTGGACAGGAATAATGATACCATTCCTTAATTGGCCATTCGTTCCATCAAGAATCCAAATCGAATGTTCATAAAGGGCAATTGCAAAGTCGAGAACTCCATCATTCGTGAAGTCTGCAACTTCAAATTGAGTGAATGGAGCAAAGGGATTGTGATACTGCCAAATAATTTGTCCATGTCCAAGTGATTGGTCTAAAGTTGTATTATAAAGGACGAATCGACCAATATGGGCGTAGAACCGATATCCCATACTAATAGCTAATTCTTCTTCACCATCACTATTGGTATCGACAAATGCCATTTCGTTGACAATTACAGGGCCCAAGTAAGCATCCTTTGTCCATATTGTCGGACGACCGATCTCACCATCAATTACACTCAATAATCCTGATTTTAAAGCAACAGCAACATCAGGAATATTATCACCATTAATATCCTTAACAGCAATCTGCATAATTGATGAAGTAAACCGCCATTTCCAAATAATATCTCCAGTTAATCCTTCTATTGCCATTAGGTACCTACTTGTGTCTGCAAAGACAATGTCGTCAACCCCATCGTCATTGAAATCACCTACATCCAAATCAATCACGTTGCCTCGTGTTTCAAAAGACGAAGCATCCATCTGTATCGCGACAGACAGTGCTCTTGTGGGTCTATGACGTACAAATGTCTTCATGTATATTACCCCTTTACCATCGAGTATTGCTACTTCACCGAACTCGCCAAAATTACCTGCAGCTACAGATTCAATGGGTCGTTGCCAATTTGCGAATGGGGTTCCATGTGTACCATCGATAACTGATACAGCAGCTGTGTGTTTGGGGCCTGTGTATTCTGTTACAAATACCAAATCATCTGCTTCTCCATCTCGATCGAAATCACCTTGAGAGATCTCATTTGCCATTGTATCCCAAAGGTGGTATTCCCAGAGAATATCTTGGGGATTCAATCCAGACACTGCAATTAATTTTGTATTTGGATCTGGTGTTTGGCTTACTGTTCCAGTAATAGGTTGGAGTTGATAGGTGAAATCATCCATAACCCACCTCCCAGCCCAACCTGATTTGGTTCCACTTACCACAACTTTATAGATTCGCCCAAGAGGATCTGTAAGCCTAACAAACTGAGTGGGGGTGCTAGGTAAGAAGGTTATCGTATCAAGTTCATTTCCAGCAAGATCATAAGCAATCCATAGAAATACACCTTCATATGTCCCAGTTGAGAAATAGGCAGAAACAGTGCTAGCGTTTTCTTCTATTATAATATAGTTACTTACTTCATGTGTGAAAACAACCATATCATCCGAATGTGGTGCGTAAGTTGTTGTTCCACCATAATTATATGCAGTCCAACCCTGATAAAGTGTGCCAGGATCTGAATTAGAAAATAATAGTCCATCATAGGTATCATTTACTCTTTCTTGATGAGACATATCTTCAAAAGTGACCGTTTGGGTGGCTTTAATCTGGAACATCACATCTAGGTAGCCATCGTTGTTGAAGTCATATCTCAAAGTATCAACATAGTTACCAACAGCACCATTAAGGCTATTATTCCATAATTGAGAATAATTACCTGTTGTTGTTTCATATGCAAAAAGAACACCTGATTCAACGATTAATACTTCTTCGATTCCATCACTTGTGACATCAAGTAAAGTGGCTGTTAATCCAAATAAGGAATTGTTACGGACAAATTCGTGCACGCTGGTCCAAGTTACACCATTATATTCTAATAGCACTACTGAACCGTTTTGCTCATCTGGAAACCTTCCAGACAAGATAATGGAGTTATTTCCAGTGGAAACATGGTCTATTACCCAGTTATTATTGAATTTGTATAATTCTGTTGGGCCTATCCCATTCACTCCGTTTATCCAGAATAAGGTGCGACTAAATGTTACGAGAATGTCTGAAACATTATCATTGTTGATATCTTCATGCAGCCATTCTTTAAAGGAGTTTATAGCAACACTAAATTCCACTGGCCCCCAAAGCCTGTTTCCTAATACTCCATTTAGTGCATAAACAGAATATTTCGCATCTTCGTCATTGTAAATAAGAAAGACAGCATCCTCAATTCCGTCTGAATTGACATCAGTAGATTGAAGAGAAACAATAACGGAGGTCTTGGAGAACCCTTCCGTGGATAAATTGAAAGCCCAGAATTCTTCTCCCGTTGAACCATTTAATGCCCTCACTAGAGGATATCCAGCATAGACACTTCCAGTAGGATCCATAGTAGCGACAAATAAATCATCAATTCCATCTGATCCAATATCTGTAGTATCCATTAATTTATCGGTTGAGGAACTCAAACCTTCTAATTGTGTAGTATAATCAGCATCACTCCATACTGGATCCCAATCAAAGAAGAGGTAATTGGTTCGAGGAATTTGTGTATTTCGAATCTCAAAGCTATAAACATTTCCCTCTGCACAAGAAACTATGACTTCATCCAATCCGTTACCATTCGCATCATACAGTTCAATATCCGTGGTTTCAGTCGCTAAGCCATTACTATGCCATGGTTGGTAATATAATAGAGCTTTCTTTGGCCCACCTGTTCTGGCCACTTCTACAAGAAACGCTTGATTACCAGAAGCAATAGCAATTTCTCTTCGTGCATCAGCATCTGAATCACCAGTACTTATAGCTCGTGCTTCTTTAAAATCAAACAATGTGAAGTTAGATGAAGGATTCATTCCAAAGAAGATATTGTTATAGTACCCTCGATCGGGATATTTGCCACTGGAGTGGAAATCCGCACCTCCGAAGTTTGTTGCGTGGGTCATGGCCATACCGCCTCCTTGACTATCATAACCTGAACCAGTGTTAGGATCATCATCAGGATTGTCGGTTCCAGATGCATCGCTCCCATATGCTACAACACTACCGCCATATGCGACGATCGACTCTTCATCCTGTACAACTGGGTTATAGTTCACAACAGGGGGAGGAGAATATGTAGTTGCGTAGGCAAGGACACTGCCACCACCACCATCATCGTCAGAAGTTGTTAAAACTCCGATAGGGGTACTCTGATAACTTATTGTACCTCCACCAGTAGTCATACCACCACCAACAGTCGTTACGAGACCAGAATGTGCTGTCACATCTCCTGCACTCAGGTGTGTTACTGTAGTTGCCCCACTTGATGAATAACCGGCCCCTAAGGTGGCAGTTGAACTTACTCTTGTTGCCGTTGTAGCTCGAGCTAGGGTAAAGAAGTGGTATTGCGCCATGAAGGAATAAGCAAAACCACCTGTATGGTGAGCAGTTATAGCTGGGCCAACCGAAATTAACGATTTAACGATCACATTGTGGTCTTCTTTTAAGACAAGGAGACTGAATCCCCACAGAGGATAAACAATGTACTCTGCAAATGGAGGTGTCGTAGTAACAGGTTCGGGATCTCTCCAGGTGTTACCATCGTCTTTTGAATATGTCACCTGAAGATTTCCTGAAGGTTGATAACCCTCAGCCTCGAAGATGATCATTAATGTATGATCGAAGGTTACAGTTTGGGTGATAGAGGGATGTAATTCATCGGTACCATCTATCGTTGCTCTTGAATATGGAAAAGTTCCATCCCACATTGGAGATGAGTTGCCTTTCGCGATCCATAAATCATAATCAACCTTTCCTTCTGCAAAACTGATGCCACTGAAAACGACAATCACATTGCCACTAGAAGAGCGGATCGTGTCATGTGACAGTGCTTTATAACCCACTTTTCCATCTGGTAATCCATCACCATTCCAATCAGTCATGTTGTTTTGGACTGCAGACTTTCCTATATTTGGGATCCTTGCACCATATGAAGGAAGAGCGTAAAAGCTTCCTTGCCAGTATATCCCACCATCTGTATTGTTCATGTATGAAATTGCAATTCCTAGACCATCAGAATTATTGTGAAAGTCCCAGACACTTGGATTATAAAGGATATGGATATTTCCTGGTATCGCAACGTTTCTAGAAGAGTCAACAAGGTCGAAGAATGCATTTTCCCACTGGAGGAATCCACCACTCTCCTTAAGTTCAAGGAGCCAAATACCCTTGTAATCGTAACCGGAAAAGGCGAGGTGAGCAGTAAAAGCCAGCCAGACGCGACCATCACCAGTTTGATACAATGAAGGATGATATTCATAATATGAATAGAGGCAAGGGAGACTCTGCCAACCCGCGCCAGCGGTGTTCTGACGAATTTCGATATTGTTTGTAACAACTTGTCCATGTTGAGTCCATGTCTCACCATAGTCAGGACTTGTGGCAAAGTATAGTGATTGGCCAGCTTTGAAAATTTGGAGCCACTGGGTTCGTTTAAAGTTAGTAGTTAAGTCGTATTGAAATTCTATGAAATCAGTATTACGTAAAGCAAGTTGGACTTTCGCTTCAATATCAAACATTTGTTTTAGTTTTATAACTGGGAAATTTACAAAACTAGTAAGAATTGATCTTTCAACGTAATGATTGTCTCTAGAGGATCCTGGGGCATTTTCATAAATAACCACCCCTTTAAACGTGCCAACAATAATCTCTTTGTATTGATCATAATCCTGATTGTCCACTGTGATATCATAAACCGGATTCTCTTCCATTAAGTGTTCGGGAGCCCACCAAGTGTAAGCATACGTTCCGATTTGATTTTCTAGTATAGCAATAAATCCATTATAAGATCCCCACCATGTTTTATTTATTCCTCCAATAATTATTTCATTTAATTTGTCATCATCTGTGTCAGCAACAGTTATTGCTTCGATTGAGAGTGTTCTAACAGCGGGAGATGACATTGGGTTACCTGGAATGAAGTATCGGCCACGAACAGGGAAGGGATTGACTAGAAAGTTCTCACCAAAATTATTATGACCATCTGATTCAAATACAAAGAGAAAACTCCCTGCAGCTAGGATAAATTCCCCATAACCATTGTAATCAAGATCTCCTCCAAATGCAGCTGCAGTAAATTGGGTAATTCCTAAGTAGTTGAATAACAATCCCCATGAAGATTGACGAAGGTCTGCCTGCCAGATTAACTTGTATTCGTCATCAATACTAACAAATCCATCATTATTTTGTTCCCAAACAAATATTGAAAGCCCAGCAGTGGCAACCATTTCGAGGAAGCCGTCATTATCCATATCTAGACCGACAACTAATTCCTCAATATGATCCCATATTGTTCGATAGAAAGTCCCACTTACTCCTTCTAATTCTTGCCACGCATAAGGAGAGGTGGTTGACAATTCTTCATGAGTAATATCCTGAGACCGATAAGCTCGTTTGTAAGTATTATTTGTTAGATGTTCAAACACGTAAAGGTTATTGTCAAAATCTCCAACAATAACTTCCCCTCGCCCATCCTGATCCATGTCTCCAGTTTTAATGGTCAATGTCCATCGCTCTAATTCAGGTTTGGTATTCCAGGTCTCAAATACATGATATCCATAATTTGCGAGATGATTTCCATAAGAATCTGTTCCTGATTTTAGGTTGAGTTCTAAACGGGAAATAATTGGATTTGTGCCAATTACAAAAGCATTATGGTTATCATATTCAGCTTCTAATTGATAAAGTTCTGTTGTATAGTTATTATATGTTGTGAGATGAGTTACCATCCCTGTATCGGGATCAATAGCGAGAGTTGGTGAGGTTAGGTTATTAAAGCGTAAACCACCCCAAGAGTTTGTGTATAACCATTTATTTTCTTTCCATTCAGGAGCCCAGCGTTTCCCAACGTTTTCGAAGTAAGTGGCACCTGGACGGGTTGAGATACCTAATGTAAGATCTAAATCTCCATCTTGGTCAAAATCAAACAGTTCTGGAGATGTATAAAGTTTATCAGTTGTTTGAAGGTTCAACTCTTGGAAATATTCTTGATCTAATTTAAACATAGCATTGTGAATGTTTTCTAATAAATAGATGCGGCCATTGGTCAATACTAGATCGAGGTCACCATCTCCATCAATATCACCAACTGCAACTTCTGGAATTGTTCGAGACTTTTGTAAAGCACGTGCGAGGAGGCCTGTGATCTCCACATCTGCAAGCTCTAGTTTACCAACATACGCTCCCGCGGGTGGAGCAGTAGGATCATACAAAAAGAAGTCTAAACCAGCATTGGCAAACTGTTTAGTTTCGTCAGCGGGATCATAGAGTTGATTTTCATCAGCCCATCCCAAGTACATCGTTTCTGGGAAGTTAGGGAAGAGGGGCTGCGGGATATGATCTGCAAATGTCGGGATAATGGATTTTCCAGTGTAGAAAGGATTGAAATTAACTTGGAAGAAGAATAGATCTCCAAGCTCCTGAGAACGTTTATTTGTCATTGCTGGAAAAACAATTAATTTACCATTTGTTGTCCCCATGACAATATCATTGTCCGGAATATCAATCTTTATAATGTCACCAAAGCCTTGATACTCCAAAACTTTTTCAATAATTGTACCAAAGAAGGTTTTGAAGAGTGATACGTGATCCATGCCTGCAAAATAGCCATCATCCACAGGATTAAGGATGTTTGAGCCTGGAGGGGCAATTGGCGATGGTGATAATGTATATTTGGGATAAGCAGCTTCTAAAATATGACTGCTAGAATAATTATACAGCCAAGTCGGGATCTTGCCAGGATTCTTAACTTCAACAATATCCCAAATATTAGTGCCTTGAGTGTAGGTATCGTTTTTATAAGAATTCCAAAGTAAGTCGTAACCTTTAGTTACTGAGTTGTATTCAAACATGACTATCTTGCCATCAGAAGTACCAAGGACAATTTTCTTTCCCTCTGATTCCCCTGTGGTGTATGCTTTGTAATAATCTAAGTCTAAGCTACCAATCGTGATGGAAGTTGCTGTATCCATTGGTCGGTAAAGAACTGGAGCATATCCACCTTTGATTCTGAAGATACCATGATTTGTGACATTTATTCGCATATAACGGAAGTATGCCCACCGTTTTTCTGAAAGGATGGGATCAATATCGATCCAAAGGTCATCATCCCCAGCTGCAACAGAAACCTGAGCCAGTGAAATGTCTTTGTCAGGAATAAGGGCCCATTCACCATCACCTCGGGATATTTCGAAAGAAATTTGGTGCAATCGGGGTATTGTGCTTTCATGGAATCGCAAAAGGACATCGTACCCAAGACCTTCTTCTGGGATTGCCCAGAGTCCATCTCCCATGACTTCTCCATCATTTCCCCAGTCAACAATGGCACTCGCGTATGTATCTCGGGCATTAAATGTTGTGTAGTTTTCTGCTGGATCGTGGTTAATGTCATAAATACCTCCAATTGGGTTGTCATCGACTATCCCGTCTCCATTCATATCAATGTAGACCCCGTCCTCACCCCACGGATCTAGCTTCCTGTGAATAGCCATAGAAGTGTTTTTCGGCCATTGAGGTTCCCAGACATATCTGCCAAAGGGTTCAGTAACGATAATATCAGTGTCCTCATAATAAACATGTAATTTCGAGATGTTTTCTTGTGTAAGAAACGTTCCAGTAGGTTTCATCGATCCATTGACAAAAACCTGTTGTAACTCATCATTTACGTATGCTCCCTCGGTTAGATTATTATTTGACCAGGACATCCAATCAATATAATGATTAAGATAGTGGCCTAAACCTTCAAGTCCACCTAGTTCCCAACTGTCAAGGGGTTCCCAGAGTTGGTGTGTCAAGTAGTGTCCTGTTGTTCCTACAGTGTCATCCCAGTTAACAACAAAAACGTTTTGCCCTACAGAGATGTAGACGATTTCATCTGCCTTATCATCGTCAAGTTGATCCACAATGATGCGTAGTATGGGTTTCCACGATGTATTACCTGTATCCCAATGGTAACGATACGAATTATCTTGCGTAAGTGGCCAAGGCTCTCCGTTGATCGTCAGGATAGTCCCATTATTTTCATATATGTAAACGCGACCTAATTCTGTTCCAACGATAATCTCTGGGAGTGCATTATAGTTTGTGTCACCAGTAGCAACAGAAAATATTTTTTCTCCAACATCAATACTTGTCATCTCGGTATATTCAATCCAATGTTGTTTCGAAAAAGGATAACCCGAATGATTGGTATATTCATAGACATGGATCTTTTTATCCCAAGAACCCGCAATAATATCTGGTCGATAATCCTTGTCCACATCGGCAATTTTGACTCCCCAGACTTGTTGTAGTTTTGGACTGGTCCAGACATGGACAAATTGATTTTCCATATTATCAAATGGATCATAAATATGCTCTTGCTCGAAGACATAAACATGTCCGTCAGCGCTACCACAGACGATCTCTATGAAATCATTATGATCAGTGTCACCAAAATCTATTGAAAGCACGTCTCCTTGAATGATTTGATCTCCTGAATCCCAAACTTCATCATATTCTCTGGTGTAACCATTCCAGCGGTAGAGATGAATTTCATTATCATATAGATATCCTCCACCTACAGCCAGAAATTCTTTCGTGGGATCAACTGCGATGCAGCGTACTGCTGCCTTTGTCAACCATGGCTCCCACACTTTTTGATATTCTAACTCATTGTTCATGAGAAATTTAGTAATGTCATAATCATCTGGGAGAAATGGTTCATCAACTCCTGGATCATCATCACTGTAAAACGTATCTATCTGTGTTTGTTCATTTGTTATTGAGTTCAATAAAGGAGGAAATGAAAATGATGATGTGATCTGAGGTTGTTCCTGAAGAATACCAGATGTCGATATTGGGCCAATTAGAAAAATACCAAGAATTAATATAGAGATTAATTTTGTTAGAGTTTTAGTCATTCTATATCCTCCTATCATTTTAGATTCCTCCTTCTTTACGTCGCCAGAAAAGGAATTTCTGAAGATCTACCATTTCAATCAAAAAGAGGAGTATCGATACCCCACCAAAACCAATTAAACCACCAATAAGGAAGGGTTCCACCCGTAAAGGTTCCATCTGAACGTAGAATCGGATCATTTTCACTATTTCAGAAGCATCAGGCTTGGTGCCGACCACCTCAAGGGTATAAGCACCTTGGGGTAAAGATACCAACTGACTTTGCCATTGATATTGCTTATTGTTATAAATCATTTCTGTTTCTCCATGAGAGATAGGGCCATTAGTGAAGCGATATTTAACACCAGCAAAAGTTGTGAAGTTGGTAGCAGTAATCGAAATTGACTCTGTTTCGTATGTAGTCGTGATGGGTGAGGTGATTACTAAGTCCCCACGATATGCATCTAGCTCTGCGTAAATATCTGATGCATTTGTGTATTCTGTAGCATTGGTTCCTAGTAGAATCTCTAATCCATCTGAAAAAGTATCATTGTCAGTGTCCCAATTGGAGGCATTTGTCCCGTATTCAAGCCATTCTTCTCCATCAATCAAACCATCATGGTCGCTGTCAGGATTAAATGGTCCTCCACCTGCAACCATTACAGTTGGTGATAAGGAACTATTCACTTCTCCGAAAAATTCGTAACCGTCAGGGATGTAATCATGGTCTGAATCGAACAATAAACCGTCTTCAGTGCCATTGACGAGACTATCTGTGATCATAGGATCGGTTCCTGCCTTATTATAGGGTAGGTCTGGATCGAGCTCCGCTCCATCAGGTAATAGATCATTATCCGTATCACGATCTGTGGCATTTGTAGAGTACTCAGGATAATAGATGATACCTGTAACCGAATCCACATATCCTGATAATTGAATGGAAAAACTAATCCCCTTAGATTGGATACCAATCAAAGCAATGACAGCAGTTGTTTCATTACAATCTAATAACCCATCTGCATCGGTATCATTATTCAGTGGATCAGTTAGGTGGAAGAATATCTCATCATAATCGCTTAATGTGTCATTATCTGTATCAACATTATCAGGTCTGGTAAAGTAAGTGTCGATTTCTTCTGAATCAGTTAAGAAGTCAAAGTCTGAATCAGCTAACACTGGTGAGGTGTTATATGGCCTCACAGCATAAAATCCAATGTAAGGATAAATTAAACTAGTAAAGTTAGCTATCATCAGCTCGAGTCCATCAATGAGAGTATCACCGTCAGTATCGTTACTTAGGGCATTCAATGGTATTGGAGTGAAATTAGGGATTAGTCCTGAACCTAAATACAGTTCCCAACCGTCTGTTATTCCGTCAAGGTCTGTGTCTCCATAGGTTGGATTTGTACCATAGTAATATAACTCGTCACCGTCGGACATACGGAACGTATAGTCTACTTTGCCACCTCCGTAAACTACGTAATAGGTGAGAGAATCTAAATCTGTATCCCATTCTAGGGGATCCGTTTTGATTCCGTTATATGTACCATACACCTCATCACCATCGCGAAGATAGTCGCCGGTCCACACGCCATCTCCATTCTCGTCATATACAATATCCCACTCTTCCAGACCATCATACCGACCGTTCTCATTCAAGTCATTCCACTCTTCAGAGTCAGTATCTGGGTCATGAGGTTTCGTTCTATATATGAAAATTTCTTCATAATCATCCAATCGGTCGTTATCGGTATCCTCGTCCATTGGATCAGTGAAATACACCATTAGCTCCATCCAATCACCAATCCGGTCACCATCACTATCTACAGAGAACGGATTTGTATGGTACCAGAACAATTCCTCGCCATCTAGTAATCCGTCGAAGTCAGTATCGGGATTTCCTGGTTGCGTACCATATTTAAAGTACTCATCTCCATCGGTTACCATATCATGATCCGCGTCAGGGTGTCTTGGATCAGAATTTAACAGTAATTCTTGTAGATCACCTAAACCGTCACCGTCAGTGTCTGGATTAGCGTAATGGGTGTGATTTGATGTTGATCCCCTTGTTCCTTCTAATCCGTCAATTAGCCCATCATTGTCAGTATCTGCATCACAAGGGTCACTGGGGGGATCTAATGACAGTTCGTAGCCATCCGAATTAAGAATTTCACTTACAGGGGGTTCATCATGTGGTTGATCAGGAGCTCCAGTCCGATCATAGCCAGAAGTAGGTGAAATTCCACCAGTATCACCATCAGTATCAGGATTACATGGATTTGTATAAGTGACATTGAGAACTGGTTCTCCCTCAATCATGTAGACGATTGGCATACCTTTCACTTCCCACCAATCAGTAGTGAGAATGAATGATCCATCCTTAATTTTGACATAAGCACGGGCTTTACTTGGTGCGATCATTCCATCATACAATTGTTCAAATGTATCATCGTCGGTATCATCATCTAAGGGGTGTGTATAACCACCATTAAAGATTAGTGGTGGAGTATCGGTACCAGCTTCTGCTGTTTCGTTGTAGAGCTCATCCAAACCATAATATGGACCAAATTCACCTTCTTCACCATCTAGAAGACCATCTCCGTCAGTATCTGGATTCAGTGGATCTGTTCGGTCGAAATACTTCACTCCACCGATCATGACATATTCAACTGTAGCAGTAACCCCTTTAATGTCGTATGCATGATTCACTTCGTAGTTATCATCGATCCCATCGTCATCAGTATCCGTATCCAAAGGATCAGTCTGAATAATAATGGCTTCATCATAATCGGTTAGGCCATCCCAATCGCTATCAGGCTGCCTTGGATTGGTCTTAGTATTGTGATATTCAACGAAATCATCGAGGCCATCCGCATCCGTATCTGGCAAGATGGGATCCGTTTTCGAGGTCTGTGTTTCAAATTTATCTGTGAGTCCATCTCCGTCTGTGTCTTCTGAATTCGGATTAAGACCAGGAGTGTTTTCCTCGTATGCATTACCTAGCCCATCATTATCATCATCGAGGCCCATCGCCCCACTATCTTCCTGTTCCGCTTTGCTAGACGGGGTAAGCTCTAGGGGAGATGGATCCAGAGGTTTCCACTCGAACTCAATTTCCCAGTCAGCAAATAGGAATGTGAGCGTGACGCTGAACCGGAGGATGATCTCCAAGAAAATCTGAAGCGGCACGGGGTTCACAAGGTCTTGGAAAAATGTCAAGATTATCTCTAAGGAGAAATCAAATGCTATTCCTACAATAAATAGATCAATACCAAGGTGAACTGCTAGACCTATAGTAATTTTAAGAGTAAAGGAGCCTTCCTCTGGCCCAGTAGCGGAGGCTGCACGTTTTACAACTTCTAGAAATATGCCAAAGGAAACTGTCACGGTAATTGCATCTAAACCGATGTATTCTCCTATTGCATTAAGTGCCCCAGCTGTACCCCCAGTCAAAAAGTCTAATAATGTAAAAGTTCTTGAGATAGTAATTGTAAAAGAAAATCCCCATTCAATAACCTTAAAGAAGTTATCAGTATCAAACACCCCACCTTTTAACGTGAATAACTCCATCTCGAACCATCCTTTACCGGAGAATTCTAGTTCAAGTCCGAGAGATTCAAGGAGAAACGCCATCATTGGATTCTCTTCAGTACCAAAGCCTCCAATCTCGAATCCCGCTTTGAAAGTAGGAATTAATTCGAAGAACGAAAATATTTTCTCAAAGAAGTCACTAATTCCACCTGAAAATGGATTTAAGCCTCCAAAGACAATATCTAACATCCAATCGGAAAAAGCGGATTGATCGAAGCCAAAATGAGGATACAAACCCAATTCTATTCCAATGCTAAAGAGGCTAAAACCACCCAAACCCACTGGTAATGATCCAGACCATTCTGGTGGGAAGAGACCTGAATCACTGAGAGCACTAGTGATCGCATCCAGTAACATGTTGATTAATTGTTCAATCTGTCCTCCAACCCAATCCATTAACTGGCCAAAAAGCCAGCGGATCCCATCTGTGAAAATATCCTTAGCATTGAAAATAAAGCCCAATATTGCTTCAATTGAATCTTTTAAGTCGTTAAGGTCTGAGATTCCAGGTATACCAAGAGAACTAATTGTTGAATCAAGACCAGGAACCTCCCCAAGTTGATTAAGTAGTTTACTGATCATCTCGTGAGCTGAGGGCAATTCTGAGCTGTCCACTCCAAAGAATTTCGGAAATATGAATTTTAAAATGTCATTAACAAAGGAGATATCTACCCCTGCAAATTCCTTAATAAGGCTCATACCAATATTCTGGATAAGTGCTTGCAGAATTCCCTGGATGCTGTTATCCTTCGCTGCCATGATAATATTATAGAACCCTACACCCATCTGGGCAAATGTTCGGATTTTTTCTAAGACATCAGTATTGAGATTAAGCCCTTCTGCTCCTTTTATTAAGAAATTAATTGTATTATCGATTAAGGCAACGGGATCTTCAAATTGTTGTTTGAATTTTTCGATTGTGCTACTGATGTACTGTTTCAATTCATCCTTATCACTAATTACTGCAATTATTGCTACAATATTATTCACTGCTTTCTTGATCTGATTTTCCTTTCTTTCCTCTATATCGCCAAGAATATATTCGGTAACATCAATTAGGAAATCCACGGTGTTATTAAGGTTTGGTAATTGATCTTTGTTTGTAAAGTCACCATTAATAGCTCCAGCGACCATAGTACTTCCAGAGACAATCATCTCTTGAATTTTCGCATCCTTGGTAGTATCACTATGGAACTTGAATCCCGTTTGAGTTTTAAAAGTATTAATGCTACTTTCTAAGTTGGAAACGAAGTCGTTTACATTCTGGAGTGCGTTCTCTTTTGCTTGGGAGATAATAGTATTAATTTGTTGGATTAAATTCTGTACTTGATCAGCTGCATAAGAAATCTCAGTAAACTTAGAGTCTAATAATTCTAATAAATTTTTAAACACGCCTGCTAAATTATCATCTGTGTATCCAATTGCAGACATCAATAAATTCATTAATATCCCAATAATATTACTCCAAGTCTCAGCATCTTCAGGACTAGTGACCGAAGCTCCTGAACCTCCACCTAATGTATCAATTACAAATCCAATAAGGTCTGGTAAATATTCTTGAATAACTTTTTTAAGATCAAATTTCGATAAAAAGTCCATTATAGCTTTAAAGAAGGTTTTTATGCCATTGATGTATTCACCTACATCCACACCAATGAGTTCAAAGAATTTATCAATTAAGACATCTAAATATCTTTCACTTACTACAGAAAGAAAAACATCAAGGAATTTGCCTCCTTCATTTTTCATTTCATCAATTATTTCTACAGAAAGTGAAAGAATTTCTTGAATAATGTCCTTAAACCATGACCAGTCCTCAGGAATGACAAGATCAAGTAAACGGCCAATAATATCACTGATCGCGGACCAATCCCCCCTAAGGAGAGGAATAGCATCAATAAGCAGGTCAATATACGGTTTTAGATCCTCAGAAAAGGGAATTAGGTCTTCAAGGATTTCAAACAAAGTGTGAAGAGCAGATTCGACAGAAATGTCCCCTCCACTGAAAAAACCAAGGAGAGCTTCAATTGCTTTAAAGGCGGTTTCAATCATTTCCATGGCGTCTTCGGAGATATTAATCTCATCTCCAACCATTTCGATAAAAATTTCTAGTAAAATATCAAGAATTCCACCAATAGGGCCTTGAAGTCCCGATTCAAGAGGAAGTAAACCAATTAGCATGTCTCCCACACCCAAGGATTCTTCTGTTGATTTTTTGATGTACATAGCTGGTTTATTTTCATCTGGAAGCGCGCGCATCTCATCCAGAGTCATTTTTGGTGTCATTTCCCGAGGAAATCTCTCCTGCATTTCTTCATAGCGTTTCTGTTTCAATATCAAATCCTCCTCACCCATAGGATCAACAGGTTGTAAATTGCGTTCCACCACTGCATCAATATTCTCAGCAAACCATTTGAGACTTAGTTTGCGGATATTAGTACCGGCTTTGTAGTAATCTGAATATTCCTCACTTTTTGTCTCCAAGATATCCGCGACAGACCAGAGACACCAAAGGTACACTAATTGTGCGTCTAAAACGTCTGATCCTTCGATCCAGATATTTGTTTGACTAATAGGAAGATATTGATACAAATTATGTGCATTACCCATTCCAATAACATGATCCAGTTCAGGATGTGCAGCTAGAAAGACTGCGAATTCTTCCCAGGTGACCATCTCATCTATAATAATTCCTTCTATTGAACTGTCAAATATATAGATGAAAATATTATACTGTGGCGATATACGTTGTCTAATATCATCTAAACTAGTGACTGGTATTAGATCAATAGATGTATAGACAATTCGTAACGAAGTATAAAGTGAGACAGCTGTTCCTGCAATTATTGGGTCGTTGCCTGCATAAATTACACCGATACGCTTATCAGGAGAGTATGTATAGATCAACCTCTTCGATTGTTCTTCAAAAGCATTAGTCATATTCGCTCGATAAGCTACGGTGGAAACTGTATTTCCAGAGATAATTAATACCAACGTAAGTCCCAAAGAAATCTGTAATATTCTTCGGGGTGTGATTTTAGCTTTTTTCAAGTACGCGCGTAAAACATCCAGTTCATACATCTTAATTGGGCCTTCCTCGGGGGGTG
>JBHLPQ010000205.1:0-6433 GCA_048939265.1 Promethearchaeota archaeon | reverse complement strand
AAAAATCATCTATACGAATAAAAAATGCGAGGAGCAACTAGGATACACACAAGAGGAATTATTTTCGGAGGATTTTAATTTTCTTTCATTAATTGTACCCGAATACCAAAAACAAATCATATCAAACTTTGAGAAACATATGAAAGGAGAAGAAGTCCCCCCAATAGAATATGATCTACTTACCAAGAATGGAAAACGATTCAATGTATTGCTTACAACGAAATTAATCGAATATGAGGGAGAAGAAGCCATTTTAGGAACAGTTGCAGACATTTCTAGACTGAAAGAATATGAAAAAGCTTTAACCGAAAGAATTAAGGAATTGGACTGTCTTTATCAGGTCTCAAAATTACTCTCTGATCCAAACCTTGAAATAAACGAAGTACTACCATTAATTATCGATCTAATTCCACCAACATGGCAATATCCTGATATAACAGTGGTACATCTCGAATTTGAGGGGCAACAATTTGAATCAACCAATTTTCGTACTTCTCCTTGGTCTTTAAGAGCAGATATTTATGTAGCGAGAGACAGAATAGGTTTTCTCCAAGTGAATTATTTAGAAGAGAAATCTGTTGCAGATGAAGGACCTTTTCTTAAAGAAGAACGACATCTGCTTGATGCTGTTGCTAGAGAGCTTGGTAGATTTATAGGTCGTGTGAGAGCTGAAGAGGCCTTAAAAGAGGCTAAGGAAAAATACCAGTTCTTAGTAGAGAAGCTTCAAGAGGGCGTGGTACTTGAGGATGCAGCAAGTGTGATTACATTTGTTAATCCAAGAGGAGCCGAACTTCTTGGTTACTCGGAAGATGAACTTCTTGGTAAAACATGGAAAGAACTTGTACCACCAGAATATTTTAGTACGGTCGAATTTGAATCGAATAAACGCTCTATAGGAATTGGGAGCACTTATGAAACCTATGTATTAACTGAAGATAGACGAGAAGTTCCTGTTCTAGTCACTGCATCTCCAATTTTTTCGAAAAGTGGAATCTTTTCAGGAACGCTAGTTGTTTTTACAGACATAACAATATTGAAAGAAGCAGAGCAGAAGCGAATCGACTTCATTTCAATAACCTCTCATGAATTACGTAACCCATTGGCAGTAATTTCAGGTTATTGTGATTTCTTAGAAAGGCATGATAAATTCATTGATTATGAACGTAGGTTGGAAATTTATAATTCTTTACGAAGCAATGTAAATCGTCTTGAGCGTTTAACGTCAGATCTTTCCCAAATTGCTCGTATTGAACAAGGACAATTTCAGATTAATAAACAAAAAATTGAGATTTGCTCTTTCTTAGATTCTCAGTTTGATCAGTATAATATCACGTTAAGAGAGCAATTTTCTTATAATGGTTGTTCAATAGACAAGAAAGCATTCGTTCAAATCGATCCTGATCGTTTCCAACAAGTCCTCATAAATATAATGAATAATGCAATAAAACATACACCGAAGGATAACAGACAAATTATCGTGTCATTAAAAATCTTCAAGGAAAAAATTCAAATTTCAATCAAAGATAACGGGTCGGGAATTCCTCAAAAACATCTTGAAAGAATTTTCGAACAGTTTGTTAGCTTTTCAACTAACTTTGCTACAAAAGGGACAGGAATAGGATTGTTTTTATCACGAAAAATTTTAGAAGCTCACGAGGGTAGTATTATTGCTCGAAGTGAGGGACTAGGACACGGATCTACCTTCATTATTGATCTACCAATATTACAAGCTTAATTACAATGGATTAAGGAGGGATCTTCTTACCTCGAATGATATAGAACCGAGAGTTATGCAAAATCGTTTCTATTTCTTTGAATCCAATTCTGCTTAGTAAGAGAATTAATTTCCTCCGAGGCATGGGGAAAGGAACCCAAGGTAGGGATTTATCACGAGTATATTCAAAAATAATTATCTCACCACTCGGTCTTAAGTGATTGAAAGCATTCTTAATTGCTTTTGCTGGATTTGGTCCGTAATGAAGAGAAAATCCAAATAAGATTCCATCGACTAAGTTTGGATAAAGCTGATCTCTTGTGAAATCTCTTTCTAAAACAATAACATTCGTTGTTGGGAGTTGCGATTTGAGAAAGGAAATATTGTAAGGATTGTTATCTATCGCTATGACTAAAGAAGCAAGAGTGGCTAGCGGAAAAGTATATGTTCCCCTTCCGCAACCTGCGTCAATCCACGTTCCTTTGGAAATACCACATAATTGCAATTGTTCTCGAATTTTTGTAAATTTTGAACTTCTCAGAGTCAATTCCCTAAATTTCTGATGAATCACTACTTCTCTTTCTTTTCCATCAGAGGATACCGACTGAATAATAAAGCTCCTAGGATCAATATCGTTCCAGCTACAGGCCCGACTAGTAAAAGACCTAAAGGCCCCGTACCTAGTATTCCTGCTTCTGTCTCAATCGTAGTTGACGAATATTCTCTACCAAAAACAAAAAGAAGGATACCTAGCAATAAGTCACCACAAGCAGCAAAAAACCAATCCACAACCCCTTGGGAAGCAAAATACATGGATTCCCTTCGTTGACCTGTTAATTCTTCATCAACATCAATTACATCAGCAAAAACTGAATATTGTAGGACCATAACACCGCCAACAGGAATACCAACTATGAAAACTGTAAGAAGTGTCTGGATTATTACAAAATTCTGCCATGTACTACTAATGATTAATTGATAACCTTCCTCTAGTGGAACAAAATCAACAGTATTTGTGGGAGTGATCAAAGGAATTTGCCCGATTAAAAGAGTTAACCAAGCAAAAATTCCAAAAAGAAGAAAACAGTAATAATATAATCGCGCTTTTCCTATTCGTCTTGAAAATTTAACTATAAAAGGAACTCCAATAAGTGCGGTAACAACAAATAATCCCGATAGAAGAGAAACCATTATATCATCAGTGTCTAAACCTATAGCATTAACCGCAATCATGGGGATTGCTGCAATAAGCATGGACTCTGCGAGCATCACTGTAGCTGCAGTTGCCAGATAACTTGGAATATAAGATTTATTTCGAAAGGTAGCCTTGAAAGATTCGATCATACCGAAATGTGTTATTTGTACGTTCTCATTCTCTCTAACACCGAAGAAAGATGTCATCATTCCTAAAAATGCAACTACTCCAAGAGGGATTGCCGCAATAACCGCTGTTGTCCGATCGTCAATCGCAAAACTAGCTGAAACGATATTTCTTAGGATAGGGAAGATTAACACCCCGATTATTGTCCCTGAAAGTTGAAAAACGGTTTTATACCCTTGATAATCTGTTCGCTGATGTTTTTCTGGGGCAATCTCGGGTAATAGTGCTAGATGGGGATTAATAACTGCAGCATTACTCCATCGAAATCCCCCATATGTTATCAATAACCAAAGCAAAATTAGGGGAACCTGATCCGCGGTGAAAGGGCACCAAAAAACGAGAATGAAGAAAAAGCCCCAAATTGGTGAAAGAAGAAGAAAAGGACGTCTTCTCCCCCATCTTGTGCGTATATTGTCAGATAAACGTGCAACTGGTACATTCATTAAACCTTCAGAAAATTTTGCAGAAAATGTTATTATCGTGACCAGAAGAACATCAAAATTCGAAGGTTCAGTTAATACTTCTTCTAGATAAAAAATAATCACGAAAAAAGAAAGAACATTCCCCATTATAGAATCGCCAAATCGGGCGACTGACCAAGAAAATCTTTGAAATCTGGCTGGTTTATAGCTTGGTGTATTCATTTAATAACACATCTTAGAATTATTTGAATAGATTGTTAATGTTTTTTTGAATTAAAATAAATTGTGATGGATATAATGTCTATTCTGTAATAGAGTTAGAATACATTCAAATCTGGAAGTTACGCTTCAAATTATCTCTTTTTCTTCTTCTTTGCCCTTTTTTCCCGTTCTGCTGGATCCATTAGCTTTGTCATGTCATCAAGTAATCCGTCAAAAAGGTCACCAAAAGCTTCCTGGGTTTTCTCCTCTGAAATCTCAACAGTAGATGTCTCTTGTACGCTAGCTGCATGGCGAGATAGTGCAATATATTCATCTGTTCCGACACGATAGTTCGCAGCAGTTTTTAAACACACGCTTACAATTTCACTTAAACCATCTTGATCCTCTAATTCTCGTAATATTCCTGTTGCCTGTGAGATTAAGTCTAATCCTTCATTGATATTACCTGCTTGAAAACTCAATTTTGCAGTTGTTACAAGAAATCTTCCTTCTTCCACTTTCTTTCCTGAATCTTTAAAATGCTGAAGAATTTTGGTACGTTCATTTTGTGCAACTTTTTGGGTAATAGGGGTGTTATATAATGGTTCAAATATCTCAGCCATCTTCTCTAGATAGTGATCTTGCCCTGTCGGCCCAAATTCTCTCAAATAGTCTGAAGCTGTTTTAATCAATGTAACGCCCATTTCAGGATCCGCGGATAACAATCCACTTCCTATTGCAAAAAACATATTGGAAAACTCGTATATATAGTCTTCATTTTTCAATCTAGTAGCGAATTCGAATCCTTTTATTCCAAGTTTATGGACTTCTTCAAAATCACTAAGAGAAAGATTATATCGAGTGGCATTTAAGGTCGTTTCTAGCATTGCAGCTATATCTCCCAATGTTTCCTGTCCTGAGGCTGCTGCAGAATATAACTGGTTGACTGCAGGTGGGATTCCCCTCTCGGCATAAATAGGAATAATCTCATCGGTTATGGTCTTTATTATTGCTCTTATGGACTCTGTATCGTTTAAGCCCTTTGCTGTTTCCATTGCTTGACTCCACATAGTTAATGCGAGATCTAAACGATGTTGAGCAAAAAGTTGTCCGTTATTTTGATATAGTTCTACTGCTTGGACAAATAATCCTGCATCAATAAGAATAGAAAAGAGGCCTTCAATGAGAGTCCAAGCTTCCTCAAATTTTTCATCTGCGATTTTTGGTTTGATACCACGATCAAGGCTTGCTACAACTTGTCCTGTAAATTCCGTGATGACCTCTTTTGGTTCATTCATCCGAATAAAAGTTTCATGAGTTTGCTTAAAATAAGCAGTAGCATGTGAGAAGTCCTCGGTAGTAATAAATTTATTAAAAACCTGCCAAAAGAAGTCGATATACTGTTGTGCTTGTTTCATCTTCTCATGAAAAGCTAGATTAATAATAGCAAGCTCATACATTTGTGGATGCTCTGCTTCTGAATATTTTTCCAAGATATGGTTATTAGTCCAAGTTATTATCTCTGGTAGCTTTGAATGATTAGGATCTTGGTTATAATACCCATAAAAAGTTTTAGAAATAAAATTCTTGGTTTCAGTATAGAAATTAGGTTGATCAACTTTATCTGCAAAATGCTTTGTCAAAGTAAAAAGAAACTCATTAAATCTGGCTATTTTATTAGTAATTCCAGATAAAACCTCTAGCTTTTCAGTGATTTGTAATTTTTGAGATAAAACTGGTGATGCGAGAGTTTGTTCTTCAAGAAATGTGATGTTTCGATCTACAACCTCTCCTAATGAATCAATCTCTATGGCAAATCTAGTAGATTTATCTACAAAATCAAGTGCTTTCTCTATCTCTCTCTCAAGTAATATGGAACCAACTTTAAAATAAATTTCTGCAGCTTCTTTCGGATCATATTTCTTTATGACATTAAAGGCTTCATCAACAGTTTTGATTCCAAGTTCAAATAGTCCAGCATTCAAAGCTTTGAAAGTAGTTGCCTGAAGAAAATTCCCTCGAGTCTCCTCTGAAATTGATGATGAAATTCCACTCCCTAATTGAATGAATTTTTCTCTAGGCTCCAATGATCTTGCTTCGAGGTTGAAAAATATTTCCATTCGCTGGATAACATAGTTTAACATATCTTGTAATTTCGCTATGGATTTAGCAGCAACAAAACCATCATATGCGCGTTCTAAGAACTCCAATTCAATCTCTTGTTTTCCTTGATCACCTGCAGTTCTAGCAAAGGAATAGGCGGAGTCTCCAGCACTTTCAGAATCCCCAATAAATATTTTGATAGATATTATACTTCCTAGATGCGTTGAAGCCCGATCAAACTTTCCTTCAGTTATCAAAGTCCCGAACTTTGATTCTAAATAGTTAATAATGTCATGTGTCTGACTAGATCCCTCTTGTAAGGACCACCAATTCTGGGCACAAAATTCAAGGTATGGTAGTGATCTTTTTACCATTTTCCGATCATACATTCTTTGACTATAATTATATAGAAATCCTAATTTTTCGTCAATAATTTCGTCGTTGTTTATTTTCTTGGCTAAATTCATACTTTTTAATAGATATTGCACTCCATCGTTATTTTGGAATTCAATAGAACTTTTTTTGACCATAAGAAGACGGGAACTAATGATATTTTCGCAGGAAGTTTTCGCTCGCTCATCTAGATAATCCAGAATTACCTGTTGAATTGAG
>JBHLPQ010000204.1:0-6446 GCA_048939265.1 Promethearchaeota archaeon | reverse complement strand
AGTATCAATTAACAGATTTTGGCGCTGAAGTGGCCCAGAAATTAGAACAGGCTCGAAAAGATTTTGTTAAAGCGTTTAAGATTCATCCACGCCATGGCCCCCCTTCACGTCCTCATTTACAGATGATAAAATCTAGATTAGAGCTTACTGACGAAGAATTGTCTGAATTGTTGGATAATGCTACTTTAGAGGATCTCATGATTGAAGAAAGGAAGCTTAAAGAGAATATTCTCCTAATTCAAGATACTTTAAAGGCTGTCGAAGCTGAAATTGAACGCAAAAAAGTTTCATAAACCCATGATATCTTTCTTGCTATCAATGAAGTATAAATCCGCTTATTGTGGGGTAACTCTATCCTTTTTTTTCTTTAAATAACTGATGAAACTCTGATGGGAGTTGTTGATACTGGACTTGATCCGCTACTGAAGATAAATTAACGGAATTATAAGTATTCCAAAATAATATGGGTTCTTTTGTTTTTGCTTGTTTTATGTGATCTAAGAGTGCTGCAAGTGTTTTACCAGTATAGGTAGTTTCTAATAAGATCTCCTCTGTTTTTTTCATTGTTTCAACAGCAGATAAACCCTCTGGGGTTACTTTACCATACTTTCCGCCAAAATATTGATCAATAAGTAAAAATCTCGGTTTATATTGAAAATTTTTGACTTTTGAATCATTTTTGAGTATTTTAAGAGCACTATTAATAAGACTCTTAACTTTCCTACTTGTTGCAGCCATTCTATCTGTTACACGAACCCCTATCACTTGTGTTTGCAAATTTGTTAATTGTACTCCTAATTCAATCCCAGCCATAGTACCCGTTGTTCCAGCAGCGACATAAATCTGGTTAGGCACAGGAAGTTTTCCTTCATCGATCTGCTGCTTTAGTTCCAATACAGCATTGACGTAACCTAAGATTCCCACTGATGTACTTCCCCCTGCAGGAAGCCAATATGTCCCTTTTCGCTTCAATCGATCAAGGAGATAGAAATGAATACCTACACCCAGATAGTTCTTCACATACTTGAGCTCGGCTCCAAACTTGAAATCTAATTTTAGGTTATCCAATACATGTTTTGTAATAGGTTGAGTAATTAGATAAAGGACGACATCTAAGCCAAGTTCTTTCCCAAAGATCGTGGTTGCTAGTCCATGATTGGTTCCAACGCCACCAAGAGTTGCAATAGTACCTTTTCTCTTCTCTAATACGTCAGCAATAATAAATTCGAGTTTTCGTACTTTGTTTCCTCCATATTTTTGAGATGTAAGATTGTCCTGCTTTATCCAAATTGGGATATCCGTTTTCAGATTTCTTTCTAATTTAACAAGATGTTTGACTGGAGTTGGAGTATTGACTAATGGTATCCATGGAATAACTCCATCTAAATCTGGAAATTCTTCAAACAAAAGAGGAGAAGGCAATTAAGAGAACACCACACTAAATTAGGTTTAGAATATTCTTTCTAATCTTATCTGTATAAACACAAAACAATTCAAAACCTTTTTGGGAACATCATGAAATAGGTTTTAAATGACAACTCACGAAATTATAAACACAATTTGGGGGTATTTCTCCGATTCTCGATCATGGATCTAAGAAATCGGGTAAAATCTTGAATAGGAGAGTCGAAAGACATTTTACAAGGAAAGAACATTATATTACGAGGATTAGAACTCTCTGATGTTGATGAGCTCATGAAATTCTGGAATAATCCAGAACTTCAGCAATTCTTTTCTGAACCACGAATCGCTTCTCGGGATGAAGAAGTTGAATGGATTCGAAGTACATGGGAGAGACGTAAGAAAGGAGATGCATATATTTTTGGGATTTTCCTTCACGACCAAAATCAATATGTTGGGAACGTAGAACTACGAATTGTCAATAGGATTGCTCAAAGAGGAACTCTGGGTATTGCAATATTCAATCCCAATTATTGGAACAAAGGAATTGGTGCAGAGGCAGTTACACTGATCCTGAACTTTGGATTTTCATCTCTTAATTTAAAGACAGTTGAACTAGAAGTCTTCAATTTCAACAAAAGAGCCCAACAGTGTTATCGAAATGTAGGCTTCGTTGAAGTTGGAAGAAAACGTCAAGCTCATTTTGCAAATGGCCAATTTAATGACATTATTTTAATGGATATATCCTCTACGGAATTTCGTAGTGGATTAGAAAAGAGGGAGTAGAATGAAGAAACCACGAACTCGAAAGACTGTTTTACGAAGAATAAGAGCTTATCTACAAAAGCATCCCGAGGAACTAAAAGGGGTACGCAACCTTCAGAAAAATCGGATTGAAGGGTTGATAAAACGTCTCAATGAGTTTTCACCGATTGAAACATTACGTTGGAATGTTCCAGATAGAAAATTATTTCGAGAAGTTGCATTAGCTGCAGGGATTCAGTTTGTACGCGAATATCCCATGCTGTACCATACTCCCAACTCTTTAAGAGCCTGTTTTGGAATGCCAACCCGTACTGATCGGAAAAAAGGTCGCTTTTCATCTATCTTTTATCGAAACGAAGCGGTTGAAAGGCAATTACGTCCACGTATTGAAGATTTAGAGGCTTTACAGAGTAAAGTAAATGAGAAAAGCAACGGACAATTCGCTGATGAAGTAGATATTCTTAATCGCTATATTAAGCGAGCCATTAATCGTAGATATATTGATGATATACTTGAAACTCCAGAAAGCGATCATTCCGAGAAGAGTATAAGCAATTTACGCAAGTTTTTAGAGAAATATGGTTTTAAAGATTTGAAAGAAGCAACAGATGTATCAGAGGATCATCTTCAAGATCTTGATGGAATCATCTTGGCTCCTGATATGATCAGTGAATGGAAAGGAAGAGAGTGCTGGATTGAACTCAAAGAGTATCATGAGCTGAAATTTAATTTCAAAGTTGTTTTCCAGGTATTTCGCTATCTCTATCAGAATCCCTTCGTTCTTCTTATATCTACTTCTCCACTTCCTAGCTTTTCTCAACTCCTTGATCAGAAAATTTGGACTGCAGAAACATTACAAAAGTGGGCTCATCAGAAAGAAAATGGTTTACAGGAACGCATTTCAGGATGGAACCAAACTCGTAGTACTTACATAGATTTAGGACGGAAAATGAAACTGAATCCCCGATTTGAGACTTTATTCTTGGTTTTAACGAATGAAATAGTTATTAATGAGATTGGATTAGCAGGAACAGAATTAAAGGGGATTGAAAAATTCTTGGATCTAGTAAATCACTTCAAGGGAGAAATAACCATATGTAACTTTGATGAATTCATGGAGACAGATCAAGATCCGTCAAACTATTGCCTTCTCATGAAAATGGATTTCCCATTTGAAGCTAAGTACCTTTCATCAGAAACTAGTTAGCCTAAGAGAAAAGCATCTGGGGCCCATATAAACATTAAACCAAAGATGATGACAAGGATTCCCGTAATAATCTCAACAATTCGGAATCTCTCCGCTAGCAAAGAAGCTGCTCTAATCCTCGCCTCTGCGGTAACCAAAACCAGAATAAAATAGGGAATAAGCAACCCGAGAGCAAAAAGACCCATTCCTAGAAATAAAAAAAGCGGATTCCCAATAAAGGGAATAATGGTTAATAATATTAGAAATGCTGGGAACGCACAGGGTAACGCGACGAAAGTATACCCAAAACCAATTAAGAAGAGATCTAGATTTCGATATTCTTCACGTTGGAAAGAATCTGTCACTCTTTGGGGGATTGGAATCCGTGCAAAAGTTAATTCAGCTAATCTTGGAAAGATCAAGAAAATCCCCATCGCTATTAACAGGAGACCTAAGATAATAGTAAGTATCAAGTGACTCTCAAGAATAAAAGAGCCCACATTTGTCCAAATATAGGCAGAAATTAGGATAACCAGAAAAAATGTTATTAGAATACCACTAGTTAATAGAATGACCCATTCAAAAGCTTTTCTACGAGTAGGTAATTTTCGTTGTCCTAAATCATCAGAAATTGGCTTATTCATTATACGAAATACAGTTAGTGGCATAATAGGAAAAAGACACGGAGATAACGCTACGTATAATCCTACTAAAAAGAATAGAGTAAGACCAAATGATTCATCAAAAGGGATCCCAAAAATATATACTTCCATCTAGAAGACCCTGAAATAATTATTAGTTCACAATTATCCGTCGTTTATCCATTCTACCAGAGTGTCGTAATAAACAACACCAATGGGACCGCTTTTCCCATCATTAATATGTTTAAGCTTTCCTGCAGAATTAATAAATGCTACTGTCGGTACTGAGGTAACAGAGAATTTTTCTTGTCCAGCTCCAGTTGTGTCACGTCCCACAGTCCAGGTAATTCCATTGGTGGTTTTATACTCAGTCAATTTAGTGATAGAATCAGAACCTGGATCAACAGAAATAGAAAGAATCTGGACACTTGGAAAATTTGATTGAAGTGAAGCCAACTCACCTAGTTGAGTCTTACAAGGCTCGCACCACGTTGCCATAAGATCAAGGATGATTGGGTCACCAGCATAATCAGATAACCTGACCGCTTCTCCATTTAACAATTCAAAAGAAAAGTCTAGCTCATCAGAAAGAGAAGTTCCTGAAGGAGATGGTTGTGTGAACTGATAATTTCCTAATGACAAGATACCTAAAGAAATTATTGAAAAAAAGGTAATAATAATAGCGATTTTTGTCAGTGAAAACGATGAGGAGGTAGGAGACATTTTACGTTGTTTACCTTGAATAGAATCGATAGAGGAGATAATATCATCTAATTTCTCACTCTCGGACATATTAGTTTCTTTGGAACTCTTTTGGGGTATTCTAATGGTCCGCCTTGCCATGATATTGCCTTCATTTAATCCTGAGATACTACTTTCTCCGTGATTTTAAATTATCTTGATTCGAAATACAAAATCAACAAAATCATTCTTTATTATTCCAACTAGGATTCACAATTTCACAATTTAATTACATCAAGCAACGTGCACAGTGTATACTAACTTTTTAATTTATTTGAATTCTCTCTTGATTTAGAGCTTGTCTTCTATATTTATATCTTGGTGATTTAGCAATTATGAGAAAGCATTGCATATCTCATCTTATTCCTATATCAATAATAATTTTGTTAATTTTTCCACATAACTTTATCAAAGCTGAATCTCCCCCTCAAAAGCCCGACATTAATATCAAAGATTATTACTCTATGAATAAACCTTCTCTCAAACTTCAACAGGTAGTAAACCCTAATAAAACTCTTCTTCCAAAAGGAAATTTCTCTGTTACAGAATTTTGGGGTATAGAACCCAAGTTCACATATAATGCTACCATCCTTTCACTAAATACATCACACTGGCATATTAATTGTAATTATTCACGAACTCTTGATTGGGATGGTTCAGAGTTTCCCAATGAATTTAGTACTTCAGTACTGCGAGAGAGTATTAACCACACATACTTTGCAGATAACTATTATAACTGGTTTGGAGAAAAAAGTTCGATAGGTTCATTTGATTACTGGATTAATACTACTGGTTTTTTTGTGGGATACAAATATACAATTGGGCCTGCGAATATGCATGTGCTTGCTGAAGAATCCTTATATCGTGATAATATTGGTCGTTTTGATGCTTGGAAAATTAATATGACTGCTCCTGATTTATCTGAACCTATAACATACTGGTATTCAAGGGATGGTCTTTTTTTATCTTTATATTTAAAATTCATCTCAGATTTTTGGTTTAATTTAACTGCAGTTGAAATCGCTGAACTCCCCCTTAATTATAATGGACCATTTATTGGGCAAATTTCTCCACGGAACAATACAAGAATAGCAAATGGTTCAATTGTAGATATTCAATTCCTGTCTCCTTACGGTATAGATATAATTAATTATAAATGGGATTCAAATGAAAATCAATCTTCTACTCTTCTTCAAACAATTATTCCATCAAAAGATGGATCTCATAATTTATATGTCACGGTAACGGACAATGTTGGACTTACAAGCTATTTCTACTTTCTTTATTATACTGACTATTCTTTACCAGGTATTTTTTTGTTTAACATCAAAAATAACAGTCGGATTCAAGGATCGAAACAGATTAATTTTCTTATATCCAATGGGAATGGTTCTATAATATACAATTGGAATGGAGTTGACAATTCGACCATTGCTGAAGATACACCAATTATTGTTCCAATTAATGAGGACGTGTATGAATTAAATATATTTGTGATGAGTTTTGGAAATATCTGGGCTAAAAAAAGGTTTATCTTTACTATAGATAACTCTCCACCCTTAATATCCCTCCTGAATCTTCAAAATAATTCTGTAATCAAAAGCGCGTCCGATATTCAACTCACATCATCAGAAACTGGCAATATTACAGTCATATTAGACAATGAAGCAATCTATACAAATACCATTGAAGCGAATTTATCTCAAGAAATT
>JBHLPQ010000055.1:0-19926 GCA_048939265.1 Promethearchaeota archaeon | reverse complement strand
TCAACAACGGTAATCCATGACATAATGATTAAAATGAAATTATTTCCAGTCGAAGCAGAATCGGTCGAGAAATATCTTAATATTTAATTCAGAAAATTCACCAGTAATCCAAAAATTCAAAGGGAAATTAATGCCATGGAAATTTTCTCCCAAAAGGATCCCCGTTGGCGTTCTCTTGAGGTATGGGTACAAACTCATTCTGAATTTATAACTTTAAGCATTTTAATGATTCTTGGGTGGATCCTACGCGTGATTTTAGCTATTAATACTGGTGGTATGGTTCATCCTGATGAAATTTATCAATCTCTTGAAATTGCTCATGAGATGAAATATGGTTATGGATTCATCCCATGGGAATTTCAAGTTCCAAGTTCCCCTGAAGAAGATGGTGCTGCTCGCTCCTATCTTTTCCCTTTACTTTTCTATTATATTTTTGAACTGTGTGACGTATTTGGAATACCCTTCCAAATTTCTGGCACTCTTAGAGTTGTTCGGATTTTCAGTGCTACATATTGTACTCTTTTAATTCCAATTATGTACTACTTCTCAAAAGAACTGCTCCCCCCTCAAAAAACTCCACACTATTTTTCCTTGTTTGTTGCATTTCTCATCACGTTTTGGTTTCAGTTTCCTCATTTTGGCATCCGAACAATAACCAATTCCTTTGTTACCCCACTTATCTTTGGAGCATTATATCTACACTTAAAGACAACGAAGAGAAGAGAGGAATACTCTTCCCTACGAGTTGTCATTTTTGAGTTTTGTGTTGGTAGTTTACTCGGTCTTGCTTGTGCTCTTCGAATGGATAGCGTTGTTTTCATTGCTCCCTTCTTTCTTCTTCGCCATCGAAACAATTTATCCATGGTTGCTCAATATGTTTTCCTAGGAGTCGGTTTTGGAGTAATGTTCTTCATTCAAGGGTTGACTGATCTATATTTCTTTGGAACTTTCTTAGCTTCTCCGATAAATTGGTTTATATTTAATATCATTGAAGGAAAAAGTTCGATCTTTGGTGTCCAACCTTTTGATTACTATTTTAAAAGAATCCTATCTCGCCCTTTTTATTCAATTAATGCTGTTCTTCTAGTTGGTATGTTGATTTATAGAATACAAACAACTCTCCATAAATTTTCGGGTAAGATTCATGATGAATGGTTTTTTGCAACTTTAGAGCTTTTAATTTGGAGTTTAATGTCTCTTGTAGTCTTATCTCTTGTTGAACATAAAGAAGAACGATTTATCTTTTCTCTTCTTCCTCTACTCATGATTCTTATTGCAGCAGCATTGAAAGAATACACTCTTATCCTTGAAGAATTATATCAATTTTCTCATAAAGAATTGTTCCCAAAATTGAAGATTTTTCGAAAATACAGTCAAGAAGAACTTGCTTTTCTCCAACTAGGATTTATTATTCTCGCAGGAATTTTTGTTGTGAATGAAAGCATGTACAGTGGTCGTACTGTTGATTGGGCATTTTTCCATGATGTAAACAAAGCATTAGAGTGGGTAGGCGATCAAGAGAATTCCACGGGGGTGATTGTCTTTTCTCAATGGTTTTATACCGGTGGGTGGACACATCTACATAAAAATATCTCTATGAACTTTAAAAATGACCCTGGGGCAAGTTTTGGATGGCGAAATGATTGGCAATATGATTATTTAACGAAACAGGGCAGACCTGGGTTCAATTACCTTGTTGCCCCGAGATATCAATATGGTCGAGCAGAGAATCAGTATAATGTCTCCCTCGTTGAAGAACTCAATGTCACCTATAGATTGATTAAAACTGTTGATGAAGGTGTAGACATCTGGTATCGGAGATAAGTTACGAGTTCCCATAGTATAGGTTCTTATACTTTTAAGGCAAATCGAGGAACCATCCGCGCTACCGTCTCACCCAATCCCAGATCAATAGTTTGTATCAAAACCTGTCTTCCCCGATATGTAAACTGTAATTCTCGCGGTGTTTCAAAAATTTTTGTTCCGATTCCAGTTCCTAGCTCTACTGAGAAGTAGCGTCGCTTTTCCACTGTTTCAAAGATTTCTGGAACAGATACGATGTGAGGAAATGTGTAACCACCCCCATGAGGCAAGATATTGGCATTACTAATTCGGTCTTCCAAGTCAAATGTTTTCATCCGTTCGGCGAAATTTAAAGTCTCTATGGCTTCTTCATTGAAGTTTGGGAACCCTTTCATTAGATAACAGGGCAAATCAGATCTGAGTGTTAAGGGAAATAGGTCGCTTGCATTCTTAAACACATGAGTTCCAAGGGCTACTTCATTTAAATGGACAAGACCTTGATGAGTGGTGTTACAGATAGTATCAAAATCGCCAAATAATAATTTTGCAGCTTTCGCTCTACGTTTGGCTCCGATTCTATCAGCCCACTGAAAGAACTCCAAGTACTTGTAAGCGTCCTTGTCCTGTAAGTAATGAATATTACCAAATGGTGTTTCTAGTGTCTCTGCCATATGCTGTAAATTCTCTGATAAATGGTAATACAGGCCTAATTCTCGTGGATTATTATCTGATTTCAGTTCTGAGGGAGAGGAATGCGTAATAAAGGAGTAATGTGGAAGGTCTGCTGAAACACTCACTGCTGGATTTGGGTAGATTTCAAAAATGTTGATAAAATGATTCCCACTCCCGAAATTCCAATGGATAGGAACGCCCTCAATCCAAATTTCACCACTATGTGCATTCATATCATGGATACGTTGAATTAATTCGATAGGGTCTGGAATTGCATCTAGTGACCCAATAAGCATTCCACAGGCATTAGGCATGGTATCAATAAACATAACTGGATCAGTTCCGTCTCCCCAAGTTACTTTTCCACCGTATCCAATCCCATTTCGCCAACGTTGGATATTTCTAGTGATGGTACAATCAGGAGCTGCGATAAACGTCGCTGTTGGATCCATACCCAGATGTTCTTGAACTAAATGCATTTTAGCAAGGCCATATTGGAAATTCAGTTGACTAAGGCGGGAAGCACTGTCCGCGAGGGCTGTTGAGAAAATAAGCTTCTTTGCTCTCCGTAATAATTTGCCTCGACTCATTTTTTGAATTTCTTGCAATAAAGAATCTCCTTTCATGACACTAGTGAGAATTTAATCGAATATGGTGACTCTTCTCATTTGAAATTGAACTCGCGATTAATCCCAAAAATCATTACCACTTAAATTATTGTGATATAAAAATTCATCCTGATGAGCGTTTTTTGCAATAGGGTTTATTTCACTCATAAAGTTCTCTTTGTTAAATAAAAGAGATTTAAATCTGACAAAAATCATATATTTTCTAATGTGTGTATGGAGCATAAGGATTTTTTTAACACGATTAATTTCGCTTCTTAATATAAGATCCGAGTTGTCTTACGACATTTTTTTCTTATTGGTTCTGGTAATAATCTTTTTACAGGATAATTGAAAGCGACTTGCTTGCTTCGCAATCGTTGTTCAGAGTTTTATACAAATGAGGAATGAATTAAAGAAGATCCCCAAGGAAATCTTCATTTCAGAAGGATTTTGGGGAATATATCACAAATTAGACCTTTCTCCTGATGTACGTTTAGATCCTTTTCGCACGGTTAATGACTCAGGAATACTGATTAGCCATTACTCATATATAAGTACTTTACGAGCAGATCGACCTAATGAGTATTTTACAGAACGGAATGGCATCCATGTCAACCATTTGGAGGAAGGACAGGATTCGTTTTGTCGGTTGATTGCTGGTGAGATCCCCTCTATTGTAATTTCTCGTGATCTAGAAGTAATCCGAGACCCTCTTGCAATAGATCCTACTTTAGAAAACCTCTGTGATTCTACGGTTTTCTCAATAATTAACTTATTCACTCCAGTAGCTCGTGTTCTTCCTCCGAAAGAGGAGGCATTTCATCTTGATAGAAAGATTTCAAGAGGAATTCCATTAATACATATCTTCTCAAACCATTATCAGGTTGTCGAGGAAGTTCCAGTTGACGAAATGGTCCTTTATCTAAGAAATATTATTTTTACAACAAAAGCTAGCCAAAAAACTCTCTTAAAAACTACAAATCACCATTTGACTTTCTTCCACTTCTACAACATCGGGCCTCATGCTGGAGCCAGTATTCCTCATCTCCACAGTCAATCATTACTCTATACGCATGGGTATGGACATGGTTGGAAAGATCATAGTTTTTTTCACTCTTTTGACAAAAATAGACAATTGTCAGGAAAAAAAACCTATTGCCTAGGTTGTGAACTAATTCAAGGATTATCTGTTGATCCATTTGGCCAACGATTAAGGTTTGAAGAACGAATTATCTGGGAGGATAAGAACTGGATTGTCTTTACTGCATATGCACCTGAACGGGACGCCCACCTTCGACTTATGCCGAAAAGGCACGTTTCTGCACTTTGGGAATTAAATTCCGTAGAAATCTTTTCTTTAGCAAAAGCTTTGATATACGCAAATTCCGTTTTAAGTAATTTTATCGATCAGTTTGGTAAAGAGTTGCATATCTTTCAGGATAGAAATATCCTCTTCAGACAACAACATTTTGGTTTTTCTCCCATACATATGCTTATTGATATTATTCCAGTCCAAAGGCTAGGTGGTGCTGAATTGCTTGACGATCACCGATTGTCGCATATTTATCCAGAAGAGGCAGCAAAGCGAATGAAGGATTTACCTTAGATAAACTAAAATTTGTGAAAATAAGTTATATAACCTATGTAAGCCTTGAAAAAAGATAATCACTTCTTTCTGCGGATTTATACTACTTGGAATCAGGTGTTTCATTTAATAGAATCATTAATAAAGGCTCTACCGTAAGACATGTATAACTTATATGGGTAAAGAAAATATTCTTTTTTACGTAGTCAATTTGGTGATAAAAGAGTGTATGAACTGAATGATGATCAAAACCAGGTAATTAATGTTCTAAAGAATCCATCTCATTACGTCATTAATAGTGACGAAAATGGTATAAAGGGGCTCCCTTATGAAGAGATCATGGAATCATCAGGTCTTACACTTGAGAAAACTTTACTTTCCCTTGGCTATTTAGAAGCCAATGACCTTGTACACCACGAATGTGCAGTCCAACGTCAGATCGTGGATTATCATGGGAGATCTAATGTAGAGATTGCTGGGCAGAAGATCGTTCGGATGTTTTCTCTCACACCAAAAGGAAAAGCCCTCTAAAAACAAAAGTTCTCCCCTCTTTTTACCTACCCATATTATTTATACATGAGAATTCTTTATTAGAGACGCTGGGTAAAGTTTTCTCAAAAGAAGTGTGTAATAAAACTAGAAATACCACACTTTCTAATCTATAAACTGAACGAGCTGACTGTTATGTTAAAGATCGAAGATTTAAATGAAGATCAACGCAAAGTCATTATTGCATTACAAAATCCCGAAGAATACTATAAGGGGTTCCATAGTGTTGCGGGAATAAGGGGTGCCCCATATAGAAAAATTCTCGAGAAGACTAAATTATCACTCGAAAAGGTTTTATTGTCACTAGGGTGGTTGGAAGCTAAAGGAATTATTGCACATGACGTTGCGATTGTTAGAAAGGCTCTTGATTACCTTGGTCAAACGAACGTGGAAATTGCAGGACAATCTGTCGTGAGAATGTTTTATTTGACGGAAGATGGTCTTAAAATCCTCAACGAACTATTAAAGGAGGAATCTTAAATGGCTAAGACAAAAGCTAAGGTTGGTGTCATAGGATATGGAATCATAGGTAAGCGTGTTTGCGATGCGGTTGCTGCTCAATCAGATATGAAGTTGGTTGGCGTTGCAGACATTATTTCTGATGTCAGATTACGGATCGCCAAAGAACGAAATTATCCTATTTATTGTAGCGTTCCTGATTTTGAGCCGAAAATGAGAGACGCTGGATTTGAAATCGTGGGATATCTGGATGATATGCTTAAAGAAGTAGATCTTGTTGTTGATTGTACTCCTGCTGGAGTTCCTCGACAGAATTTCCCTCTTTATCGTGTCGCAAATGTAAAAGTCATTGTTCAGGGTGGGGAAAAACATGTTCTTACTAATCGGAGCTTTAGTACCTTTGGGAATTATGCTAGTCATTTAGGTGTGGATATAACACGGTTGGTATCATGTAATACCACAGCTTTAACCAGGGTTGTTGCCACACTTGCACAGGAATATGGTGTTTCAGATGTTTTTGTTGCTTTAGCTCGGAGAGCGGGTGATCCAACACGCACTAATCGCGGGCCGATTAACGCAATTACTCCCGTTCTGGGAGTCAGTCATCATGGCCCTGATTTACTAACAGTCATGCCCCAATTGAAGGATAAGGTGTATTCCTTAGCCATTGCTGGAAGTTGGACGTTATCACATGTCCATATGTTAAAAGTAACCTTAGACACTCCCCCCGCAAGAGAAGATATTATTGAATTGTTCAAGAGAACTCCCCGAATATTGATTGAGCCGGGAAAACAAGGGTTATTCGATTCTGCCCAATTAGTGGAATACTTCCGAGATTTAGGCCGACCCAGATACGATAGACCCGAGGTGTTCATTTGGGAAGAAACCCTCAGTATTGACGGTCGCAACAATCTATACATGATTTACGATGTCCATATGGAGTCCATTCCAATTCCTGAAAACGTTGATGCGATTCGGGCTATGTTAGAAATGGAAACGGACGTAATGAGGTGTGTAGAAAAAACTGATAAAGCTCTTAACATATACAAGAAGGGAGCCTATGAGGGAACATTATTCGGAGGGGTTGTTGCCAAAGAAGAAGCAGAAGCAGTTGCCTAAAGAGGTGGCTTCTTACTTTTTTTCCTTTGATAGGGATAATAACAATTGCTATCCTCCTTTGAAAATGGCCATCTTTTTAAGTTGGATGAATAGGAGAGTAACTATTAATCCATTTTCTAAAAGATAAAAAATTAAGAGGATAAGGCGTATGAAATCCATTCCCGAAGTTGAAGTAATATTCGACCAACTTTTCGAAGATACAAATGTACAACAGTGTATAGTATCAACTATTGACGGTTCTCCCATTACAGGCAGAACTAGGGGTAAAGAAGAAACTGGAGAGGATTTATTTATCATTCCAGCCGCTATATCTAGCGCACTGGCTATTTCACAGGGTTTTCTTGAAAATAATATGAATGATAATGTTAGAGAATATATTGTCTTTCAAGAACGATCGATTATACTAGCAACACGAAAAGCGAATACCGTCTTGATTACAACGGTTTCTCTTCCCAAGTCTTCTTTTGAATCACGAACCCCCGTTGATAGGTTGATTGAAATTTTACGAGATGCAGCTGCTAAAATCGACGCTATCGTCAAAACATTGGAGATTGAGGACAGCCTGATTGAAAAGCTCCAACGAGCCATCCCAGAAGCTAGCGCGATACTACTACTGTCTCCAGCAGGAATACCTCTCAGTGATCTCTTATCTACTCTCGATATAGATTCAGCTCAACTCTCAGCCGTCTCGTCTGCTCTCAGCTTGCCCACTCGTGTTTTGGGTCAAGATAATCAGAGTATTGCGGTGACTGGAAAAGAGAACCTTATTCTCCTTTACTCTCTAGATGCTGATCGTATTTTGATGGTCTCGTTGAAACCAAAAGATAGTGTCGAATCCTACCTTACGCATATTTCTCGGATTGTAAGTCATTAATTTCAGTTTAGTTGTCTTTAATCACATTAATTCAGGATTAACTCTTAGTTTCGAGTTACTCACTCACGAAGGCTCGTGGTAATTTGTCTCTGAAGATATAACCATAAAATGATAATAATCTAAAGCACGAAATTCTCACCAAAAAAAATTATTAAGATAAAAAGATATTAATTAGTACGATCCGAATTATGTAAAATTAATAAGAAAAGATAAGTCTCTCTGCTTATCTTTAAAAAGAGCCTAATGATTGAAGGAATGGAAGATGGATATAAAGCATGCCCTTACAGAAGCAAAGACATTAATTGTAGAAAAAAAGGCTGAACAGGCTGCAGAACTTCTCAACAATGCATATAATATTTTACAAAACCAACCTCCTGATGATCTAACACAAGAAGAAAAAATATTATTGGAAGGAGAGATTCAAGAGAGTCTGGGTGATACGAAGATTCTCCAACAACAAGATCAAGAGGCTTTAAGCCATTTATTAATGGCTATGACCCAACTCCAAACCCTAGAGTCAATGACTGAGATCCCGCCCCACGATGTTCTTTTCAGGGTATATCGTAAGTTATCTGGTGCGTTCAATAGACTTGGTCAACAGTTTGAAAGTGAGAAGTATTTACGTAATGCAGGTGAGATCAAAGCATCTATTTTGAAGACTGAACTTTATTCACGGTTCCGAAAAGCAGGATATAAAGTGCATGAAAATGTTCGTGCAGTTGAAACAGAAGCCACTCCAGTCGATATCATGGCAGAGAAAGGAGGATTTTTATCCAAGAAACGTGTAGCAATTTGGTTCGCGATGGACGAGGCCGAACTTGACACAATTGCATTTCTAACGAGAGGTTATGAAAAGTACGCTAAAAATAGATATGTCTTAATGTTAATGGGTGAATCGAGCATTCCTAGCCTTCAGGGAGCTCGTATTGTTTCATCTATTGACCAAATCAAGATATAATCCTTGATTAGCCCTAGAAAAAGTATAGGTTCTTTCTCTCTAGAGAGAAAGAGGAAAAAGGGGGAGAGAAGATCTATTTCGATTGTTGAGCTTCCACAAAATCCAGATAGACGCTTCCAAGCATATCAAATGCCGCAGAGACGTTCAATCCTGTTTTAGCGCTAGTTGGCATAAATTTGACTGGGAAACCCGATTCCATTGTCTTCTTTGACAAATTTTCTGCAAATTCTTCAGCCTGACTATCTGTGATATGATTTGGAAATTGCTCCCTTAGATCTACTTTGTTTCCTAAGAGTACGATTGGAATCATACCTTTTCCATTATGTTTAAAGATTTCCTCCAACCAGTTTTCAAGATTTGTGAATGTGTCTGGACGAGTGACATCGAATAATAAAAGGGCACCAAGACAGCCATAATAGTATACACTTCGGACGGTGCCAAAACGAGGTTGCCCAGCGAGATCCCAGATTTGGAATTTAATATTCTTATCTCGAATGGTGGCTTCTTTCAATGCGAAATCTGCCCCTATTGTCATCATATAGTTACTAGAGAATCCTTTACCCAAATATCGTTCTCGTAAGGCAGTTTTCCCAACTGCACCATCACCTGCAAGAACTATTTTCATTAAGAAGCTCATATTTCTCATAACCTCTATTTTTCTTTGATTAGAGCTTTTTTTTAGTTGCTAAAGCGTTATTTTGGCTTGTTATTTAACTTGTATTGTTATTATTATTAAATGTTGTCTTTAGATTTTAATATGAAATATTTCAATCCTTAAATCTTAAAGGAGAATGAAAGATTCAATTGAAACGATTTTCAAAGTTCTGTTTAATAAACCTTTGCAATAAAAGTCTTTTACAAGTTCTGATTCTATCTAGAAAGATTATTTGGTGATTTTTCAAGAAAGGGGTTTATCTACACTTTTTTGTGATTAAAAAGAGGATCTTCTTCCCAGAGTTCTATCTGTAACTTCCTCCATCGTGTGGTTATTCGTCCTTGTCTTCGACAGATTTCTGCAGCCATCCAGATCCATTTCCTTGTTAGGAGGAGGATTCTTTCGACCCCCATAAACTCTAATGGTGGAATGCTCAGGATTTCATTCAGAATTGAGCTAATTAAATTCTCATCAATTTTTTCCTCTTGCACAACTATCCACACAACCCCCCCTGTTTCCTCATCTATGCCAATTAAATCTACAGTCCCAGCAATTTGTCCTGGAACAATCGAACTTAGATAAGAACAACTGAATGTGCTAGAGTCTGTCAATGCACGAAGAATTAAATCAACCTGGCGATGTTCGGAACGAGTTATTAACGAATTGTGTATTGATCTGATAATATCTGCTTTTTTGGCGAAGATGTCCCACAACAGTGATTTTTTATCCATTCCTCCTTCAGGATGGTACGGGAGATCGGCATGGAACATTAAATCGATGATGTGTTGAGCTTCTAGGCCCTCAAAATCAATCAAATCATGAACAAAGTTCTTGGGAAGGATCATATTACCCCTCGAATAAAACCAAGTTCGGGGAATTTGGTCAACGGGTCGTTGACTTTCTTGAGTACGGACCATTCTATAACCAAAGGTTAATCCTAATTGCTGAGCTCGTTCAACCGTCATTTCTGCTATTGTCGAGCCACAGGAAGGACAATTATACTCAGATCGGCCACGTTCTCGTGCTAAAACATCATTACAGAGAAATTTTGACCGGCAATTCCGACAATAAAAGAGAATATCCTGCCCTTGGGTTTTTACATCTTTCTCTCGTACATGTTTACATAACTTACAGGGACCATCACATACAACCTTAGTATCATATTCAGAACTTTCTACTGTTCCTAAGGGTTCCAGCGAAATCACCAAACAATTTCTGAAAAGCACCTTTTAAAAAAGCTACCTTTTAGATATTTGAAATCAATGGAAGTAAAAATGATTTCATTTGCGCATGGCTATCAACTAGCTCGTTAACGACACTAATTACCATCGTGATGAATGTAATCCTATTTCCTCTATCCACAATCTAGTAAGTTATTTTAAAATCTGAATACTGGGGTTTCTCAATGTTCTCCCATTCTTCCTCGGTTTTGTCTATTCGAGAATGTGGGGAACCCTCTTTCTTTACCCAAATAGCCATTTTTCTCAATGAATCATCTGAACCCTCCGCAACAATTTCAACTCTCCCATCTCGTAAGTTTTTAACATAACCACAGAGTGCTAGCTGTCTTGCCATATCTCGAGTATATACACGAAAGAATACTCCCTGAACTCTGCCCGTAACATGGATTTTTACTCGTTTCATTTATTCTAACCAGATATGTCAGTTGTTCACCGAATCTAAAAGCCTCGTGTCCCGTCAAGGAATTCCTCAAACCGTTTCACTGCATCTTGTTCGCTAACATAGACAGGAGGAAATTTAAACCCATACGCAGAAATAGAAATCAAAGGACCGTCAATTCCCCTGTTTAAGGCCAATTTTGTAGCACGAATCACATTTATGAGGGTTCCTGCAGCATTTGGGCCATCAACTGTTTTGATTGTGATGTCTATTTTAAAGGGAGTATCTAAAAAGTACCCCCCATAAATCCAGAAGTACCCAGTCCGCTCATTTTCCAAAAAGTCTAAGTAATCGGTGGTTCCAGAAGCGATATCACCATCAGTAAGGTATGGGAGTGTTCTTTTAATACTGTCAGTTTTTATCTGGCGTTTTTCCATCCGACGATCAGTATATAAGGTATTCATTCCTTCGCTTCCCCCTGAGACGTCTAATTGATATGTATTCCGAATTCGGGCACCAAAAGAGTCCAACATTTCCAAAAGGCCTTTATGAATTCTTGTACCTCCTAATTGGGACTGTAAATCGTCCCCCACCACTGGGAGGTTGGCTTTTTTGAATTTTCTCGCCCATTTATCCTCAGAACAAATACGTGTTGGAGCTGCTTCAATAAAAGCCAGATCAGCATCAATTGATGCGTCCGCATAAGCGTAAGTGGCTTCCTTTGCTCCTGAAGGTAATAATGAAATCACCATATCAGCATTCGCAGATTTCATTTCTTTTACTAGATCTACCTCTGGAGCTGAGCTTATCTGGATTGTTTCAGCCAATAAGGGAGAAATTCCGTCAAGTGGGGGGCCTTTCTTCACAGAAACTCCTAAAGGTGTTGTATACTCAATAAAACGTGGGGCTACATTCGGTTCTGCAAATATCGCTTCTGTTATGTCTTTTTCAACCTTACCTTCGACCACATCGAATGCGGCTGCGATTTCAATATCATTAATTCGCATTCCCCCTATCGATTCATATTTTAATCCTGTTGTCTCATGCTTAGTATAATATTCTAAAGCTTGCACAAGCGAAGAAGCAGCATTTCCCACACCAACTAGAATGACTCTTGCCTTTGTCACTATTGTTACATCCCAAAATCAAAGTTCTAAGATCCATTTTATACGGATACTAGAGAATTGAGAAGTGATTAAGAACTTTTAGCTTTTATGTATTAGTTCTTCATATTTGTTGTTTTCCGTGTGTAACTTGACAATTCTATAAACCCACCAATTTGATATGATTCCAACGCCAAATTCCAAAAAAGTGGAACCTGATTTGTAGAAACTCTTTTTTGTCGGCACTGATACTATTATCATGTAGTATATTTTATCCATTCACTCTTGAGCTTTGAAAAGCTACATAAAATCTCACATCTTTACAAAATGTTCGGATGAGTTTTTAAAATAGTAAAAAAAAGTATTATTAGATACTTTGTAAAAGGATACTAAAGCGCTCTAGGACGGACGATCCCGGTGGTAAAGCTCTTTAAGAAGAAACCCAAAGTAAAAACAAAAGATTTCAAGTTTGACACCTCTTTAAAACTCAAATCTCTCCCGCTTGAAGAACACGCCCATGTTTCATATGCGTTTCAAGTAGCAATTCTTCGGTTTGAACGTATGCTAAAAGAAAGCCTTCTTGAAGGATATATCACCTCTACTACCTTGGAAAAGGTCTCACAGGAGTTCAATCTCTCAGAAATCAGAGCAATGGATATTCCTGACACTCCTTCATTGCATCAGGTCTTTGGCTCCGAAGCAGTCCAACCACCAACTGCAAGGAAACCTCCTCCAAAGGTTGTAAAACCAACACCTATTCCAAAAACTGAACCCCCTACTCCCCAACCTGTGACTCCTGAAACCCCTTCCATCACCCCGCTTACCATTTCTCCTACAGAACCTTCACCCGATGCTAAACCCGCCCCACCCAGTGTTTCTCCTGAACCTGTGACTCGTCCTACAATAAGTTTTTCATTTCCAGAGTCTCCAACAGAACCAAAGGAAGTCACACCATCACCTACTCCAACTCCCACTGCAAAAATTCCCCCCCCTGCCATTCCAAAGATATCATTCCCGTCAAAACCTACCTCACCACCTGCAATCAGTCCTTTGTCACGAGTTTCTAGAGGACGGGAAGAAGATCGTGCAACGGGAATCGCTATTCTTCGTAAACAGATGCTTACAGAATTGAAGAAAATTCGCTCTGTAGTTTCAGAGCAAGATCAATAAATCACATTAGAAAATCCCTTTACGTGATTTAATAAAAAAGAGAGAAGAGAGAGTTTATCTCCATTTTTTTCGCAAAGTTACACTTGCTACGGATGCAAATACAGCTGCCACAATTAATAGTACAAGGATTGGAAGTACAGGTATCACTAAAGAATCCAACTCAAGATACTTCTCAGTAGTTCCACTTACTATTGTATTGCCAGCTAGGTCTATTACTTCGAGATAGACCTGAGTATGACCATCGTGAAGCTTGAAGATCTGAACAGTCCATGTATCATATTCTTCTATGCATTCATATATTCCCCATGCCTCTTGTTCAATGAAGACCCGTACGCTTGCTATTCCCCAGTTATCTTCTGTTTCAACTGCCACATTTAACACAGCTTTACCACCATGAACGCCCTCTTCGAGTTTTAAATTCTTAATCTCTGGAAATTCCATATCTGTGATCACGTTTCCAGTTAAAGGATCAATTGGAATCCGTGTCGCTCCTAAAACTTTTGATTCACTGTGAATTATCCAATCGTGATACATACTTGATAACTGAGCTGGAGGAACAAGAGATTGTCGAACATCCATTGCAATGATACCATACGATACTTCTGTCGTTCCAATTTCGAGTTCAGGGAAGAAAAATGCGATTCCAGATGAAGTGACCTCATAGGTTGCCTCTGGATGAATAATAGTGGTTGGATCAAGGTCAAAACCGCTAGGAATGGTGTCTTCGAGCATGATGAAATTTTCTGCCTGTTTTGTATTGGTAATAGAAAGTGTGACAGTGACTAAATCGCCTCTTTGATATGAGGTTGATTTAGAATATTCTCTTTCCAAAGATAACGCTTCTTGACTCTCTTTCTGCTTTATAATCTCGCTTGAAACTTGAGAACCTGATTCTGGAGTAGGAATAGGGAGAAAAAGATTGCTGGATTGATCGGTAACTTCTAGTTCAATCGGTCCATATCTTCGGGAAATAATACCTGGTGATTTTTCGTCTTTGTTTTCATCAGCTAATTGGTAAGTAATCTCAAAACCTGGTATTAAGTATGATCCTGTTTCTACTGGTGCTTTATATTCATAAAATACTGATACATTCTGTGTAAGAAGAGAGATTGACTGGCTTTTATTCATAAGTGGAGTTATATCACCTTGAATTGGCACTAGGGTTAAATCGGAAGCAAATACCTTGCGAGATGATTGGGGTGATAACGAGATTTCAACAGCAACCTCACTTCCTGAATTAGCCTCTATTTTTTCAGGCAGTTCAATTAAAGGAGTGCTCCTGAGAACTTGGAACCCCTGGAAGTAAAATGAGACGTTTCCACTACCGTACTTGACGAATTCAAATTGATTAGTCCCCATGCTAAGGATATCAGAGAGTTTAATGTAAACTGAGGCTTGAGAGGAGAGTGAAAGACTATAATTCCCCTGAAGCTGATCATTCACATATACTGCAATTGTTGTGTCATTATTAGAGCTACTTAATTCACGATTCACTGTTATAAGGCTGGTAATGGCGGCAGCAGTATCTGCGGTATTTCCCCACCCATAGTACGACTGTCTATCTAAAAGCCATTCCAGTGCTCGTTGAATTATATGCATATTTGGTTCTGCATCATTTACAACCAAAGCTTGTATTGCCAATGCAGTTACCTCAACATCTCCACCTAAAGCTCGCCACCAGTAGTTGTCTTCTGTGGCATATGTCCAATAGCTACCTTTGGTAGAATACTTAGCTCCTTTTACTAAATAATCCACTAAATCAGCTGTGAATGAAGATCTCTCAAAACCTGATCCAGGAACACTAGTCAAATAAAGCCCCGCTATATAAGTATTATTTGAATCAATCCAAGCTGATTCTATATAATCAATGGCATCATTAATGACATAAATGTCAGTTAATCCTTTAAAAGCTAATATTGATCGTAAAACAACCGCAGTAAAGGCTCCTCGATCAATATTCCGCCAAGAATCTGGTTCCCAGTAGCCATCTCCTTGCTGATAAGTTGTTAAATACTTTAGTCCCTTCTCAACTACACCAGAATCAACGGTAATCCCAATGTCATTTATGAGTCCGAGACAGTAGAGGGCAATGCTTGTCATAAAAACTTTCGATTCATCATCATACCACCAACCCCAACCTCCATCGTTGTGTTGGAAGCTATAGAGACGGGATAACCCAGTTACTATCATATTTTCAAGCACTTCCTTGGTTTCATTATCCAACTGACCCGAATCTGCTAGGTATTGTAAAACCAAAGCATTTGGTATTAATCGTGATGTTGTTTGTTCTACACAACCATACGGGTAACCAATTAGCCGTTCCCAAGATGAAATAGCTGCGGTTCCAAAGCCAAGTGTTAATTGGAGGAATTCTGTTGCTTGAACTGCTTCTATGTACTTCTCGTAGGAGAATGAAGGAGTACTTGTTACAAAACCACTTTCTTTAGCGTTAAAACTTACTCCATTGGGTAAGACATTCAGAGGTTTTCGAATTGCGTCTTTAAATTCTGAACCATTTGAAACAGTTGTACTTCCATAGAGAGTTATATTGAAATAACCAGAACCCTCTGCTAAACATGCCCAACCTATGGAACCTAGAAAACCACTGGGAAGATAGACATGTTGCTCTTCGAAACCTAAGAGTAAGACACCTTGTTCTGTATCTAAACGAAGAGTAATATTCACTTGTTCTTCCAAATAATTATACACAATTCCACGAATAACAAATACATCATCTTGGAGTACATATGGATCTTTGTTGATCTCTACAAAGAATGGAAGAAAGGTTTTAAACGTATTTTTCTCTAGTACTCCTGCTCCAGCTTCAGTTGTAGCAACTACCCTCACAGTCCATTCACCGATAGTATCGGGAAGTGTTATTTCCATTTCCCAGAATCCTGATTCAATTATGACACAAGGATTCCAAAAAGCGTTCTCTGGTAAGTTATCTCTGATATTTTCCCCCTTCTCTTCTGGTTCTTGGGAGGTAGACTTCTCTTCATCTCCCACTTCTTGACCCCTTTCGGGGCCCATTGCGGCAGGAACCGCAAAGTAATCCACATTTTCGTACCCCCAATACATTCCTCCTCTTAGGATAGTGTATTCCTCATACCACCAGAACCACCAGAGTTCCTGCCGACTCTTCCACGAAGCAACAGTTAAAACGGAAGGCCAATAACTGGAATCATCAAAATGTTCACTTTCTAATTCAGGATCGGGTTCTACACCATAAACTGAACTATCTACAAAAGAAACAGCTAGAACAGCAGAGATAGGATTATCCTTTGCATCGGTAACTCTTATTGCAACGTTTGCAGTCTCACCTGGTTCGTAAATAGGACGATCAGAGGTAATTTCAACCTCAATGGTCGAATCCACCTCGATCTTAAGATAGGTGTCAAGAATAGTTCCATCATTTAGAATTGCAAAGACATATATGTAAAAATAAGGAGCAAGAAATCCAATTTCGTCTATATTAAGTGTGAAACTATCTATTGGTGGTAAGTCAACCAACTCAGTTGCAACAATTCCTCTTTTGATGAATTGAACCATCACTGGAGCATTGGTATTTCCATCAAGATTACATTGGAGTTTGATTCTTTCATCAATACTATATTTTTCTTTATCGGAAGACAAGGAAATTTCCTGTGGAGTCCCAACGGAAAATTCGAGAGTTGTTGGTGACCGAAACATTATATATGAACCCCATTCAAAACTCACTTCTGTTTCTAGATAGATCCAGAGCCTGTATTTTCCTGATGGTGCTTTGGAAGAGAGCTTAAAGACCAAGGATTCACCTTCTTCTGCAATTTCTTCTTCTGTTTCTACAATTAAATCGAAATCAGGGTCGTAAACTCGTAGTAAAACAGTACCCTCAACCTGTTCATTTGATATTCTATTTATTATCTCAACAGATAACTGTACATCTTCATTTGGGGCGTATATCGTAGAATCTAATGAGACTTTCAACGAATTCCTGTCGACGCTGAATCTAATTAAATCAGAACCTTCACGACCATCCTTACTCACCAATCCGATCAGTAGACGGAAATGAATGAAATCAGACAGCATTGAGTGAGTCAAATTGAATTCATAGCTTCCATGTCCAGTGTCTCCAATATATGAATCAAATTTAGCCAAGGTGATGTTTTTATCTGTACTACTAACCCCATAGAGAGTAATTTCCACGTTAGCTTCAGTCACAGGTTCCCAATTCCACCACCAATATCTTGTACCGATCACTTGATAGGCACCAAAATAAACTGTAACTGGTTCATCTACCTTTGGAAACCATGGATTGATATACGACCAAACGTAAATGTAATCTGTAATCTGCAAGTTGTCTGATACTGCAACCTCCAGACCAACTGTATCGGTAACTGTGACATTTATTGGAATGGAGGTCTTATCTTCAAATTCATCCTCACTAGGTAACCTTTGGCTGAATTCCCAATACCCATTGGTATCAGTCATACCTGAAAGAACTTTAAAATCTCCAATTAGTAATTCGATTTGACTATTTGATACGGGACGTCCGAAATAATATTCTGCAGTCACACTTCCAGATAGTACTTTTCCTGGAGCAACATATTCTTGATCTAAGTTCAATAAAACTCGGAAAGCTGGTTTCTCATATTTATCAACACGGATTTTTACTATATCATCCGAATCTCCTTTTTCAACGTGAATATAATAGTCTCCCAGTTCAGTATCAGGATCCAAGGTAAATGAATAGGATAAAATCCCATACTCATCTGTAGTCATGACCTTCTCAAAAAGAATGTGCTGAGATGGGGAGAGGAACTTTAACGTTACCTCAGTCTCGATAGGTTCCTTTATTGCCTTATAATAATCATTTTTCCATACAAGTATTCGAACATTGATAGTTTCAGTAGGTAGGTAGATTGGTTTATCAGTAGTAATTATAAATTCGTATGGAGTAAATTCTTCATAATTTCCATTCCAATCCCAAGAATAGCCACCTCTATATAAATCACGTATAACATAAACTGTTTCATCATTGAATGTTGCACTGAGATTGGCTAAAATACTCCAACTGGCAGAAAGTGTTTCTGAAGGAGTAAACTCTACTTCAACAATTCCTTGGTCATCAGTTTGCCAATTTAGAGGACTTTCACTGGTGTATGTATATTTGGAAGTGTTGTAATCATAAGAGTAACTGCCAACAACTAGTTCCACATCAACAGAAGTGATTGGTGAGAAATCAGTAGTATTCAAGACATAAGCAATTGATCTGTGGGGAACTTCAGGAACAAATTCGTAAGGAACCCGCCAGAAAAGACCTATACTAGCCACAGTAAATGCACGGTACCTTGTAATTGATTCAGTCTCAGATCGAACTATTATTGAATACCGACCGCTTGCCCCAGTTGTGTATGAGCCTGACCATTCCCCATTAGAATTCGTTGTGATCACGTCTGTATGAACAACACGTTCGGAGCGTGGTTGATAATCATAATAGTAATACCATCCCCAGTACTCTCCCTCAATGATTTCAAGCCTCAAAGTTTCTCCTACAGCAGGATTTAAACCACGATTTGCCTGGATCGTAAAATATAGGGGCTCATTTGGAGAAGTAATTTGATCCTTAAGGTCAATATTAATAACCAATCTATTCGAATAGGAAGTCCTCTTTATGATTGATGGCTTTAATTCCTCCATTGTTAAGGGACTTGGTTGGAAGACCCTAGGTTGAGATTGATACTCTTCATCAATTGGTTCAACCACTCGATCTACAGGAAAAAGTGAATTATTTCTATCAAAATTAAAGAAATCGTTATTATTCTCTATATACCCTTCAATAGTAACTCCAAGGGTCTGATATATATTTGTGAAGAGAACGAGTACCAAAAATAATCCAAAAATTCGTTTAAACATATAACCATCTCATATTATTCTTTTGAATGTGAAACTAACCTTATTCTATAGTAATTACTACTACAATAAGATACCAAGCATTAGAACGGATCTTTGTAAAATCTAGACAAGTGTTCGAATTTATAGAAATGTAATAGTGATTTGAGATATTCAACTTGAGAATGCTTTGTTTTTATCAAGAACTCTTCTTCTTCCCCACTTTATTAGAATGGACGTTTGGGGATGTCTTGTTTTATTGCATCATAAAGTTGTGAGCTTATTCGCATTAGAAGGGTATCTAGAAAAGGTTTAATTTCAGTATTATAATAAAACCGTCCCATCAAGTAAAAATCAGTGCCTATTCCTATTCGTTTTACTATCCATCCTTCTTTGTCTAATTCATCATCTTCTGATAAGTCTTCTCTGCTTGCTTCAAGCCAGAGGTCTTTGTTCATTGGAATTATTGGTATAAATGATTGAAAAATGGCTCGTTCATTTTGATCATTCTGGCCAAACTGGTTCACAATTCCTTCATCTACATCTGCAATATATAAGCTAATAAATTCCATTCCAATCGTGTTTGTTTGAAATCGTGTAATTTCCTTCAAGATATTTTCAGATATTTCATTGGGAAAATGTTGAGAAAATTGTATAATTCTATTAATCTTCTTTAATTCTTTTTTTGGAATGATCAATTTTGAAAAATTGATATCAAGTAAGGTGCGAGTAAAGACTCTCAAAATTTCATCAATCGCATCAATTTTCGCCTTGGAATATCCAATATTATCGAAAGCATCTTGCAAGACAATGTATGCAATAGGGTCGGTTTCTTCTTGCGGGTTATATATCACTAGCTGATACTCTGCTAGATGAA
>JBHLPQ010000054.1:0-20008 GCA_048939265.1 Promethearchaeota archaeon | reverse complement strand
TGACTGAAATTCGGATTCTAAGCAGGGGAGGACAGGGTGGAGTTACAGCAGCGAAGGTGTTGGCATATAGCGGCCATATTGGTGGAAAGTTCGTACAAGCAATTCCTAAGTATGGGGCTGAACGTAAAGGAGCCCCTCTTTTCGCTGATGTACGAATATCTGACGAACACGTAAAGACTCACGCCCCTGTAATTACAAAAAACACGCATAGTTGGATTGTGTTGGAACCCTCATTAATCGAGACAATGCCATTTGATGATATCACTCCAGGTACGATCATTGTGGTTAATTCAAAAGAAACTCCCCCAATCTTAGAAGGTAAAAGCAACCTTAAGGTAGGAAAAGTTGATGCAGTAGAAATTGCACGAGAATGTGGATTAATAAAATCAGGCACAATGATGGTAAGCACTACAATGTTAGGAGCATGGGCTAAAGCTACAGGATTAGTTGGCTTAGAGGCATTAACTAGTGCTATTAAACATCAATTTGGAGAAGGAGAAATTGCTGAAGCCAATATAAGATCAATAAAAATGGCATATGAGAGGTTTTCTTTTATTAATTAATCCAAGAGGTCACAATAATGCAAAATGAAAGCGAAATGAAAGATCCTGTTTTACCATTAGGTAGACCAACAGTTGGTTCAGCCCCAGGGCCAGGTACAACTGGTAATTGGCGGACCAGTAGACCTGTTTTCTCTGAAGAACAGTGTACAAAATGTTATATATGTTGGTTAAATTGTCCTGAGGGAACTATTCGCGTTGATGCAAAAGGGGAATATCCTTACATCGATTATGTTTATTGTAAAGGCTGTGGAGTATGTGTACATGTATGTCCTGCTGGTGCATTGAGAATGGAGAAGGAATAGGTGAGAAAAATGGTACAAGCGGAAAAAATAACAAAAAAATCAACGACAGAATTATTAACTGGTAATGCTGCTGTTGCAACTGCAGCAAAACTAGCAAGACCACAAGTTATACCTGCTTATCCTATCACTCCTCAAACACTCATCGTAGAAACAATATCTGGCATGATCGCAAAGGGAGAACTTGATTGTGACTTTGTAAATGTTGAAAGTGAGCATAGTGCAATGGGTGCCGCGATTGGGGCTTCCCTAGGTGGCGTTAGAACTTTTACTGCAACTAGTGCCCATGGTCTTCTCTATATGGGCGAATTAGTTTGGTGGGCAGGAGTTACACGAGTTCCCATTGTGATGCCTGTAGTAAATCGTTCTTTGAATCCGTGGAATATATGGCCAGACCATCAAGATTCTATGACCTTCAGAGATGCAGGGTGGATCCAATTCTATGCAAAAAACAATCAAGAAGTGTTAGATCTGACTCTTTGCGCGTTTAAAATTGCAGAACATCATAAAGTGTGGATGCCTGTAATGATTTGTTTAGATGGGTTTATCTTGAGTCATACCTCTGCTCAGGTAGAAATTCCAGCCCAAGAAGAGGTCGATGAATTCCTCCCTCCTTTTAAACCACTTGCAATGTTGGATCCCGACGACCCCTTTGCTCATGGATCCCTTACTGACGCTGAAGGCATTTGGGAGCTAAGAATGTCCTTGATTGATGGATTTAATAATGCCCGAGTGATCATACCTAAAGTTTTCCAGGAATATAAGGAGAAATTCGGAAGATTAAACAGAGACATGATAGAAATCGTAGGCGATATTGATAATGCCATGGTTGGTATAATAGCAATTGGAACTCTAGGAGAAGAAGCTGAACAGTCGTTAGATGTGTTAAAAAAGAAAAATATCAATGCTGTTGTTATTCGACCACGAGTAATTCGCCCTTTTCCGAAAAAAGAACTCATTGCAGCATTGAGAAAAATACCCAAAGTCTTAGTCATTGACCGATCTGTTTCATTTGGTAACGCTGGTCAGCTAGCAATTGAAATCCAGGCTGAATTATATGTAAATAAGGTAGATATCGAGTTCCATCAGATTATTAGGGGATTAGGAGGAAAGGACGTTACCTACATGGACATTGTAGCTGATGTTGAGAAAATAATGTGAGGATTGAATAATGAGTGTCAAAATAAAAGAAATTATGGATCGTCCAGAAGTATTATTGAGAGGAAACTTTGCTTGTGCGGGGTGTGGTCTTTCTATAGCGTATCGGACTGCTATTTCGGCTTTAGATCGTCCAATAGTAGTAATACCAGCATGTTGCGCCTCTGTAATCCAGAGTCTTCACCCTCGTGTCACCTATAATGTTCCGACATTGAATATTGCTTTTGCTGCGCATGCTGCTGCCGCTTCTGGTATTTCTCGGGCTAAAAAGAGGAGAGGGGAAAAAGTAACAACAGTTGTTTGGTCCGGAGATGGTGGAACTTATGATATCGGTGTTGCTACTTGGTCTGGAGCAGCAGAAAGAAATGAAGATGTTATCCATTTTTGCTATGATAATGGATTTTACAGTAATACAGGCGCTCAACGAAGTGGAGCTACTCCTCGTGGTGCAGTTACTACTACTACTCCCGTAGGTAAACGTGAAAAGAGAAAGAGTGTTACTAGAATTATGGCTGCTCATGATGTGCCGTATATTGCTACAGCATCAATTGGATATCCACGTGACTTATACACGAAAGCAAAGAAAGCAGGAAATATTGAAGGCTACCGATTCATCTTAATAGATGCTCCATGTCCAACAGGTTGGAACTCCGATCCCGCTATTACGCCAGAGCTTGGAAAATTATCTGTGCAAACAGGATATTTTCCCCTATATGAAATTGAAGATGGAAAGCTCACATTCAGTCGTCGTGGAGCCAAGTATCGTGATCCAGAAAATTGGAAACCGATTGAAGAGTACCTAGAAAAACAAGGACGATTCAAGAAAATGACTCCTCAACAGGTTGAAGAGTTGAAAAAGGATCTTGAGTTTGAATGGAATATGCTATTAAGAATGGAGTGAACAGTTTCTAATAACATAGGATCATAATTTCTTCCCCATATATACCCCATCTTTACTGAAGCCAAGTTTGCGATAATAATCGCGTACACCCAATCCTGATGTCACAAGGACTTTTTGATATCCTTTCTCACGGGAAATTTCTTCAGCTAAAGAGATTAATTGTCGTCCAATTCCTCGATGCTGCCATTCGATTTCTTTAGGGAGCTTACCGATTCTCACAAGTTTCCCATAAACATGAAGTTCTCGGATTATTGTTGCTGGAGGAACAAGGGTCTCAGGCCGAAATGTTAATGGAGATGGCTCCCGAAGACGTAGAAAACCGAAAAGTGTCTTCTTATCAATGGTTTCGTAAGAAATAAAGTGTTCTATCCCATTTGAGGCAGGATACTCGTAGATATGATATTCATGTTCTTTATCACGCCATGAGTAATCACCTAGGTTTGTTTGATGCCCTACTTCCCTGCAACGGATACAGGAACATCGTTGATTCCGACTTGCTAATCTTTCTCGAGCAATTTCACGAAGATTTCCATGACAAACACCTTCCAAAATGAGGTATGCTGGGATATCACGTTGGATTCGTTGAATACGTACGAAGGGAGGTGTCATAGCTTTGATTGAGGCAATGACATTAACAACATCATCAGAGCTATAGGGGACATAAGTCCCATTTTTCCAGAGCTCAAATAACCGTGTATTGCGTAAAACTAAGGTTGGATAGATCTTAACTGCATCTGGAAGAAATCGCGGATCCGTATAAAGAATTTTAAATATTTCCTTATCTTTCTCAGGGTTTTGAAAAAGATTTGGCATCATATGAACAGTAACTTTCAGTCCCCCATCCCTAGAATACCGAATAGCTGCCTCCACCTCTTTAATGGTATGATGTCTCTGAATATATCGTAAGATGTCATCATTTAGAGTTTGAATGCCAATTTCAACAAATGTGCCGCCTAATTCCAACATTTTACTGACATGAGATTCAGTACAATAATCAGGTCTTGTTTCGAATGTTATTCCAACATTTCGATAAATGCTTGTTTCTGCGTTTTGTTGAGCTATACTTAGATTCTTTGATGTTTTTCCTGTGATACCATCTATACATTCCTTCACAAAATATTCTTGATACTCTAAAGGAGTGGCTAAAAAAGTTCCTCCCATTATAACGAGATGTATTTTATCTAGTGAATGGCCAATGCTTTTAAGTTGATCTAATCTTGCTTGAACTTGTTTTTTCGGAATATAATCATTCTGAGATCCCCTCATTGCTGCAGGTTCTTTTCCAGTATAAGATTTTGGTGCTCCATCAACTTCAGGACAATAAATACACTTTCCTGGGCAAGGAGACGGTTTAGTCATGACTGCTACAACGGCAATACCACTTATTGTTCTCACTTTACGAACTTGTAATAATTGTGTCAAAATCTCCTTTGTAGTTTCTGGTATTCCCTTTGAGGTGAGAATGTGGTTAAGAATCTCTGAGTTCTTAACAAAACGTTTTAGTTGATATTGTTTTGCGATCTTTCGCTTAAGAGTTTCAAGTTTCGTCCTTGTTGGAATGGATTCAGTAATCAGAGCTTGAGTAAGATCGTCTAATGCTCTGGTCAGCGTATTTTGAGTAGAGTTTGTCACAATTACATACTCCTTGTGCTTATGCAGGAGTAAACGCTGGTAAGGAGAGGATTAGGATACTTAAAGCAATAATTATATGAAGAAGAAGAAGAAGAATTACATTCTTTCTTTCATCGATATTTTTTAGGAAATAGGGTAAGAACCAATATACTGTGTAAGGACAGGGTGCTACAATATTTCCGTTGTCATCAATAGTGGCAATCTTTGCAGTCTGACGAGTATAGATATAACCGAAAAACAGTAGGAAATTGATAAAATGTAACCCAAATAATCCCACAGCTAGTCGATCCATATTACCAATAATTAAAGCAACAATAATGCCTGTTCCTAGAGTTAAGGTTCCTGTATCACCGATTAATGTTTTCGCAGGATACCAATTATAGATCAGTAAAACTAAAAATCCACCAAGTAAAGAAGTAACAAATAAGGTTATTATGGGGTTGCCAATAAAAAGTGCTACGATTAAGATAATGGCAAGAGAGATCGTTCCGTTCCCCGCTTCTAGTCCATTAAAGCCAGCAAGCATATTGAAGGAATTAAATGCAAAATTTACCATTAATGGGATTATAATCAGAGAGTATAGGTTAATGTATCCAATAATTGGCAGATTAATCAAGTTCCCAAAATCGATGTCTGCGAATCCAAGGTTTATACTGCTCGTACCAACTTTCAAGGCCATTAAAGGGATTGCTGGCAAAAAACCCAATAAGATTTTATCACGCCATCGAATTTTAAAGACGTCATCCAAAAATCCAATCAATCCAGCAATTACAACACTTAATACTCCAGCTAACAAGGGTTTGAATATTTCTGGTTGTGTCTGAGGCATAACATGTTCCCATGGGATATTTTCCCAAAAAAAAACTATGACGAGGATAGTGAAAATAAATCCTAGTAAAGGAGCCAATCCTCCCGCTTCAGCAATTGTGGGGGTATTTGGTTTATGAGCATCTACTGTTGTGATTCCCTGATTTATACAAGAATTAATAACCCATGGGACAAGAACTCGTGTTATGATCACCGAAATTATTAATGCTAGAATTGCTGTTATAATTATTTCTGGCGATAACATCATCTTATGCTAAAAGAAGAATGAATTAAAAGGATATAACACCATCGAATCTATTAGGTTTAGAAAAGGAAATCAACACCTAAAGTTCTAGGAGCCCTAATCTTGCGTTGTATCATACCCGCTGCTGGTAAAGGGACAAGACTACGACCACACACCATTACAAAGCCAAAAGCTCTTCTTTCATTAGGAAATAAGCCTCTAATAAGCCATATTATGGATAGTATCATCGAGGCAAACATTACAGATATCATCATTGTTGTTGGTTACGAGAAAGAGAAGTTAATTAATTTCATCAATACCAACTATGAGAACACTTGTGATATTTCTTTTGTGGAACAAAAGGATCGAAGAGGACTTGGCCACGCGATATATACCACTGCTAAATTTCTAGATGGCGAATCTGTAGTAATAGCCCTTGGTGATAGTTTATATGAAAATTCATTTTCGCTAATGTTAGACGAATATAATAAATACCCCAATTGGGCTGGAGCAATCACAGTCAAATCAGTTTCCAATCCTCAAGCTTATGGCATCGTAAATACGCACAAAAACTCTAATGAAGTGAAAGAACTAATAGAAAAGCCTGAAAATCCCACCTCCTCACTCGCTATTACTGGTGTTTATATCATCCGTGACTCTCTAGAGTTAAGATATGCTTTAGAGGAATTAGTAAACTCAAACCAGCTCGGAAAAGGAGGAGAAATACAATTAACAGATGCTCTTCAATCCATGGTGCAAAAAGGACTAATTCTTGGAGCAATTGACTCTGGTCGATGGTTTGACTGTGGTAAAAAAGACACTCTTTTAGCTGCTCACAAATATGTGTTAGATAAAAACAAACAATCAGCTGTTGAAAGTGAGTCAACTAATACAATCTTCATCCCACCAATTGCGATTCAGACAAACTGTCATATTTCTGATTCAATTATAGGCCCATATGTTAGTATTGACAAAGGTACTACTATTAAAAGGTCAATACTTTCATCCTCGATAATTGGAAGCGGTTCTCTCCTTTATAATACCAGTATTCATGATTCTCTTATTGGAGATAAAGTCAAATTAATCGGAAAAGGACATAATTTCAATATTGGAAATCATTCAAAGGTTCAATTATAGAGGAGAGTATTATTTATGAATCACACAATACGTGAGTTCCAAGAATTAATGGATACCCTCTATGGGGATCGAGATCGAATAAGAGGGATAGATAGAAGCTTGTTACATCTACAGACAGAAATTGGAGAACTTCTTGATACAATTTTAAAAGAGGATTCACACTCCTCGAAAGAAGAAGCTGCTGATGTATTCGCATGGCTTTGTTCTGTGTGTAATCTACTTGATATCGATCTTGAAGCTGCTGCATATCAGAAATATCCACACCGTTGTCCCAAATGTGATACTAATCCGTGTACATGTCCACCTCTGTAACTGTTGTTATTTTTTTTGTTCAATCAGAAATCGAACTTTCATATTCCTTTTGTTTTGCATCATATTCTTTTCGAGACATAACACGTCTTGCAGGTGTTCCCATCATAACATCATTTTTAGTAACATTTTTAGTTACTATAGAACCAGCAGCAATAATTGCATTTTCCCCAATTGTAATTCCTGCTAAAATAATTGCTCCGATTCCAACAATTACATTATCTTCAACAAGGGTTGATGTAAGTTTATTACTTACTGGATACGGATCATTAGCAAACCGTACGCCTGGGCCTAGAAAAATATTGTTTCCTAATGTAATTTTGGGAGGGATAAAGTTACTCGATTGAATTCGAGCTTCTCTCCCTATGGATACTCCACTATCAAGAATTGTACCACTTCCAATAATGCTTCCTGAACCGATCTTACAATTTTCTCTGATCACGACATTTGTTCCTGTTTCTACATCACTTTCTAGCTCTGATTCTTCATATATTATGGTAAATGGTCTGATATGGTTATTTTTACCAATAATTGAACCATTGGAAATCTCATCATATGAATTCTCGATAATACTAACTTCATTTTTCATGATTATTTCCTTTGTTTTTACCCGCTTTGGATATCCAATAACGACAAAGGAGTCTATAATAGCATTTTTTCCAATTTTTGAGGGTCCAAATATACAACTAGACTTTGTTACAGAAGCTAATTCTAAAACAGCCCTTTTAGATTGAAATCCTTGATAATTGGACATATGAAATGCTCCGTTATTATTAGAATTTCTCCTCTCCATCCAAATGAACCGTCCTTGTGTCTTGATATAAATTATTGTGTTGTATAAATTCTGGTGGTAGAAATATATAAACTATAAAGGACATAGCAACAATAATAAGATATATGATGATCCCTAGGTAACCTTCAAAGATGTTAAGAGGTAGTAAAGGTGAAAAAATAAAAATTACAAATGTCACGATAAAAGCTGATAGAAATGCAATAATAAGTCCCCGAAGCAATTTAATCAGCAAGATCTATCTCTCCTGTTGATGATAATGGGGATATTTTCATGATTCTTAATGAAAAATCAATAGCTGTAGCAGAATGAGTAAGCATTCCCATAGAAATTATATCAATACCAGGAATAATGTAATCATCAATATTCTGATCAGTAATGCCTCCGCTCACTTCAATAAGTGGACGCTTTTGATCTGGAGTCTGCTTGACCATAGCAATTGCCTCTTGAATATCATTATTAGAAAAATCATCTAACATGATTATATCGGGTTGTGCTCTAAGGGCTATACTTAATTCTGATAAGTTCTCAACTTCTATCTCAATTTTTTTTGTAAATGAAGTCTTTCTCTTAGAATGTTCCAAAATTGTTGGAATAGCCTCTTCTCCTAATAAAAGAAGATGATTTTCTTTAATCAGGATCATATCAGACAAATTCCATCGGTGGGGGTCTCCTCCTCCTATTTTCACGGCATATTTTTCGAAATATCGAAATCCAGGTGTCGTTTTGCGTGTTGAAGCAAGGATAGTTTTTTGACCGGTTTGGTTTATCTTATTTACTAATTCTTGAGTTTTTGTGGCTATCCCTGAAAGCCTCATTAATAAATTCAAGACTGTTCGCTCAGAAGATAGAATAACACGACTCTGGCCTCTCAGCTGTAAAACAATATCTCTAGGTCTAACTGTATCTCCGTCCGAAAATAGACTTGAAACCTCAATATCCAAAGATTTTAAGAGAATCTCAACAAAACTTAAACCACAAACAACTCCTTCTTGTTTAGAAATTATATTCGCATGAATGGGGATATTTGGAACTAAATCACTGGTTAGATCTCCATATCTCATGTCTTCTTTTAGGTATTGAAGGAGTCTTTTTTCTAATAATTTTGAAGGCATGTAAGACATAGTAATGGCTCCTATTCTGACAAATCAAGCATTCGCTCAAGTGACAAACGAGCTTTTTCTGCGATGTTTACAGGGACTTTGATTTGGTATTGTTCATGTAAAAGAGATAGATATAGATTATAAATAGTTATTTTCTTTTGTTGAATACAGATAGCATCTTTACGAGCAGGTATGAACATTTTACTTGGAAATTTTGATCGTAACCGATCAATAAGTCCAATTTCTGTCAAAATAATGAATTTATCTGAAGTAGATCTGCTAACCTCTTTCAACATCCCACTAGTTGAGTAAATTTTATCAGCTAATGCTTGAACAGAAGGTTCAACCTCAGGATGGGCGATAATTTTTGCTTCTGGATATGTTGTCTTTAATTTCATAATATCTGAAGGAATGAATTTTTGGTGAACATAACAATAACCCACCTCTGGAAAAGGAATTATATTTTTGTCAGGTAATTGTACTTGGATATAAGAGGCAAGATTACGGTCAGGGCCAATTAGAATTGAATTACTTTCCAGTTTTGAGATAATTTTAACAGCATTCCCAGAAGTAATACATACATCTGCCATGGCTTTGATTTCAGCGGTAGTGTTCACATATACAGCAATGGTAGCATCTGGATACTGAGCTCGATAACGTTTCATAACACTAGGAGATAACATATGGGCCATAGGACACTTAGCTGTTGAGGACGGTATTAATACTTTTTTATCAGGATTTAAAATAGCTGCCATCTCTGCCATGAACTCTGCACCCGCAAAAACAATCATGTCATTATCAGAGTATTTTGCCTTATGAGCTAGTTCAAAACTGTCTCCTGAAAAATCACCGAGCTCATGGAGCTTCTGATCCTGATAATTATGCACTAATAGAAGAGCATTTCGATCTTTTTTTAGCGATTTTATTTCTTCAACAACATCTTGCGACAATTTTTTTCTCTCTTCTATGAAAAACTTCAAACAGTTTCAATGATCTAGAACTTGTTAATAATTAAAGGGTAAATAGATGGCAATTCACAAAGAAAAAGAAAATTTACTGGTGAAGAAAGGGATTTGAAAAGAGAACATATAAATTTCCTAACTTAAGAAAAAATAGAAGTGGGACATCTTGAAAGTGACTGTTCTTGTCTCAGGCGGAAAAGATTCAGTTCTAGCTTTGTGGATTGCGCTACATCAATTTCAGGTTACATCGATTCTCACTGTAAGATCTTCTTGCCCTGAAAGCTTGCTTTTTCATATACCTAATAGCCGATATGTCGATTTAATGGCTGAAATGCTAAATATCCAACATATAATTGTTCAAATCGATAGTTGCAATATTGAAGACGAAATTAATTCTCTCAAAGAGGCTTTAATTAATTCTAATACTAAAGCAATGATAACAGGGGGAATTTTATCGGAATTTCAGCGCTATAAGTTCAATCGTGCAGCCAAGTTTGCTAATATGAGATGTTTTAACCCGTTATGGAGAATTTCACCAAATTTTCTAATCTCTGAATTTCTAATGAGAGAATTTAGCATTATTATAACATCTGTATCTAGTATGGGTTTAAACAAAGAATTACTAGGAAAGGAAATATCACGAGAAATAATAGAAATTCTTAGTCAAAGAGGTTCCGAATTATCTTTGGTTGGAGAAGGAGGAGAATTTGAGACATTTGTTTTGGATGCCCCTTTTTTCCCATCACGTATAAGGATTCTTGATTCGAAAGTCCATTGGAATGAATTTCGTCAAGATGGATATTATGAAATAATAAAAGCAGAAATAGAACCTAAACACCTTTTTTAGCATGAAGAAGGAGTATTTAGAGACAGTAAATGAAAATGACCGGAAAATCAATGAAGATTGCAGCATAAAGCTTTTCTGCTATTCCGGACGGAATTCAGCGTCATTGCTACGGGTAAGCCTCCGCTGACCGATACAATAGCAGCCTTCATTTAGAATTTCCTATAGCCTCTCTTTACCATCTTGAAAATCCAATACCACAAGCTTCAGACACAAAAAGTAGAAAAAGTGCGATTTCTTCCATTTCTTGGTTATTGTCTGAAGCTACAAAAACCACACCACCACCTTCTTTGAGGGGAGTCATTAAATGTGAAAGGATTTCATCCTGAGATTTTCCGAGAGTCCAAAGTTCCTCCTGTTCAAATTGGGCGCGAATTTTAGATTCTTCTATAAAAATCCTGAATTTTGAAGGGATTTTTTCTTTAATAAAATCCCTTTTTGGGGGGATAATTAAGATAGATCCTTCTTTTGGAATCTCAAATAAGTCTGATACTTCTATTACTCCCATTCTAACCTGTGTAAGATACTCAACAATACTTGCCCATAATAATGCTCGAAGAGCTACTTGTTGTTTATCGCCTGAAATAGTTATGGAAACATGATTTTCCTTCAGGTGAATTTCTCCTCCAATCCTTATTGAAAGATCTTCTAGAGAGTCTCTTAAGGCAGATAAGCGATCAGGAAGCGTGTAAATGTGAATTGATAAATGATTATCTTCTTTTTGAAAAAGTCTCAAGGTAATGGTTGATTTCTTGTATGGAATAGCGCGGGTTTCAGGTATATTGCTTAGATATGGTGTAGTGTCAAGTATTATCGGAATCGAATCAAAACGATATTCAAAACCACGTTTTCTTGCTTCATCTAAACGCAATAGGGTAGCACTATCAATATCTGAAACCGAAATGGGTTCTACATCTTCAAAAGGTTCAGAGATAACTCCTGGTGTTTCTTCAGGGATTGCATCTGGATCTGCAACCAATTTGAAAACAGATTCAGTTTCGCCCATCCGTTGCTGAAGTTCAGGCTGGATAGCTTTTGTAACCACCTTAGGTTCAGGTTGTGTGTCAGTAATTGGAGAGGTTTCTCTAGGAACCTTAGGTTCTGTGACAACAGGGATTGCCTCAACAATAGGTTTTACAGGAATAGGAACTTGAATTTCCTCTGTTACTGGGATTTCTTTAACAACTGGACTTATAAGCGATAATTCTCTCATTTTTTGCATAACAGGGGCAGACATTGTAACAACTATATCTTTTCCAGGTTGTAATACAGTGGATAACAAAATTTCTTGACGAATAAAATCATCTTCAGATCGTGGAAGCATTGAAATTGATTGAGCAATTTCTCTCGCATCTTGGTTTGAAATGAAATTTTTCATTTTATAAGCATTAGATTGGCTTCCAAATATCCTACTAATGACATCATAAATCCGATCGCCTGGATAGGCTGAAAAATATTGTTTACGGGGTAAATCTGAACCAATAAAAAGAATATTTTCATTTTTTTCTACAAGAGGAAGAGGTACGAAAGAAAGAATTCTTCTAGTTTTAGATTTTTTTATTACCTCTTGGAGTTCCTGAATTTTACTCGGGTCAACTAAATGGAGATTTGTGACAATTTGGTTAATTCCAAGGCGCATATCATGAGCAAATGCAGTTAAAATGACAAGTGCGGCTAGTATGCCATCTGCTGTTCTTGGAATAACAAAAAGAGCATTTTCAGGAGAGGAAAGTATCTGGTAAAAACAATCTAGTTGCTGCTCTTGAGCATCTTCAATATTGCCTTTCAAGAATTCTTCGAGCATCCGTATTACAATACTCATGGCAGGAATGACTTGTCTGGGACTTCTTTCAATAGGAATTAAGACGATGGCAACAAGGGTTTCATCTTTGAAATTTTGAGAGAATAAAAAGATCATTCGGTGTTTTTCAAAACGAATAAAGTGTATTTGTTCTCCTTTCATTATTCGTTCAGAGAACAGAGTTAGGACTTGGGTTACTGTTGCACTAATCTTTGAGTGTCTTGTTAAGGGGCCTTGACCAGATGAGAAAATAATGTTATTCTGATGGATTACAAGAATGTCACTTGAGGTCTCATGATTAGGCATACTCATCCATTCATTCTTCCTTATGATGTTATTATTAAAGCTTCAGATTCACATCTTGTATCAAAGATTTATTTCAAAGACAACATTTCCTTTTCTTAGAAGAATGGGATTATATGGATCAGTTAGATCAACCACAGTAGACGGGGGAATTTCTGTTAACCTTCCACCATCTATCCAAAGATGTATAGTGTCTTCATAAAATTCCTGCCTTATTGAATGAAGATCATAGTTCGGTTTTGACCCTGATTTATTTGCAGATGTTCCAATTATTGGACTGTTAAGCTTCTCTATTATTTTTAGTAGAATTTTATGATTGGGAACACGAAAAGCAATTTTTTGTGGATTTTTTAAATTTAGATATGAGGATAACGCTAAAGATTCCTCGGTTTCGCATGTAAAAACTGCTGTAAATCCACCTGGCCAATATTTCGCTAAAATCTCCTCAATCTGAGGTAATAAGACCACATATCTAGAAATCATCCCTTTTGTTATAAGAAGGCTTAAGGGATTATCAACTGACCGTGATTTTATTTCATATATTCGGCGTACATTTTCGTCATTCCACTTCAATCCAATCGTTCCTAGTCCATAACTTGTGTCAGTTGGAAATACAATAATAGATCCTTTTTTAAACTCTTTTACTGCAATTGAAATTATTCGGGGATCTGTAATTGAGATTCTCAAAACGATCTATCTCTTTAAATTAGAGTTAAAATAAGAATTCGATATCTGATCAAGATTAAAGGAGTCCAGATCAAGGAAATATTGGTTAGCTTTGCTGTTTCATCATTTGGATGATTATTTCACGAATTAAGCTTTCAACTGATTTAATTACCCGGGTAACACTCATTGGTCGAATTTCTTTTTTCAGTCTACCATCAGCATCAACAATTTTACTACGATCACTCTGCGAGAGAAGCTTCTTCAAATCATCCCTAGCTTCGAGACAGGATACTTCAACAATTCGGACAGCTGCATCTCGAAGACTTCCTACCACTCCTGATTCATTGAGTAATTTTCCTACCTCTAATGATGATATTCGCTGTTCCTTAGGAAGATCCATTTTATTTAACATTATATGATAAGGTAGTGCTCCACTAGCTAGTTTATCACCTGCAAGAGAATTAATTTCTTGCAATGAAAATTTATTTTCCTCCCATCGAGATTTTTCAGAATCAATAACAACAATTAAGCCATGTGCTCCACGTAAGACCACTTTTCGTTGACCAGCATGCCGTTCTTGACCAGGTACGGTGAAAAGGTGGTACTTCAGAATTGGTAACCCTGCTGCGGTTCTGCCTACGCCAAAAATTGCTTGATCGAAGAATAAAGTCCTCCCCGTAGGATCTTCTAATTTTAAGAATTTGTAAACATTTTCTGGATCTTCAAGACTTTTCAAAACTTTCGTAATAGTGAGTGCAGTTGTTTTTCCAGCAAGGGTTGGCCCCCAGAAGACTATTTTGACAACTGGAACTCCTTGATGGTCTCTCTTAATGACCTCAAAGTTAGAATTTGCTTGCATTGTTAATCCCTGAAATTTTCTTCCGTTGTAAATGGTCTCTAAATGTTATTTTCTTGTTTCTTTTCCAAGACACGCTTTGTTAAACCAACAAATATTTCCTCGATCTCAGAGCCACCTAATTTGGCTGAGGTTTCATAATATGTCATGTCGTAGTTTTTTGCTAATGCGTGAGCTTCATCAGTAGATATTTGGCGTTGGTCAGTTAGATCTTTTTTATTTCCAGCTAAAGCTATTGGAACGTTAGAATCAGGAATATGTTTCCGAAATTCCGCTAACCAATCTGGAATAGCATCAAATGAGGGTTTTTCATCTAAAGCAAACATGATAAGACATGCAGATGCGCCACGATAATAACTTGGTCGTAATTTTCCAAAAAACTCCTGACCCGCAGTATCTACCAGTATAAGCTTAACATTGTTTGAATCAACTTGGATCTGTTTAGTTGTGATGTCTACTCCTAGTGTAGGTAAGTAGTTTGTTGTAAACTTACCCTCTGCAAATCTTCTAATGAGGGATGTTTTTCCTACACTACCAGATCCAATAGCACAAATTTTGAGCAGATATTCTTCTCCAGGCACTTTAGGTTCTCCAAAAGATTAATTATATTCCCATTTTTGATAAATCTTGGAGAGACTTTCGCATATCATCAATGAATTCATCTCTCTCAGAGCGGGTCTTTTGTCTTAACAGTTCAGTGAAAATAACTCGTCCATCTTCAATAAATAGTCTGACTTGATATTGATCAGCGGGAAATATTCCAGAGGGTAGATCATCCATAGGCTCTAATTTCACAACATCCTTTGCGAAAAGAGCTAAGTGCTCTTTAATTGCAGAAAAGACCATATTACCAATAATGATAATCTCGCGTTCCATATCATCAGGTATTTTAATATCCTTCAATTTTATAGAAACTTCATCCAGAGTAGTTGGTGTTACGGTTTTTACTGGTTCTGTTACCACCACTTCAGTTACTCTTGGAGTTGGAGCTGGCTTACTCTCTGGCACAGCGGTGGATGCGCGTGTTGGGGCGGCAGCTGGTCTTGCTGCTGGCACAGCGGTGGATGCGCGTGTTGGGGCGGCAGCTGCTTTGCGTACTGGAGCGGGAGTTGGGGCTGGAGTGGGCCTTGTAATAACCTCAGGTTCTGAAACAGTAGATACTACAGCTTCTTTTGGCGCAGGTGTTGCACCAAAGATTGCAAGGAAGTCAGCACCTTCTAATCCTGGATCCAAACTCTCTATTCGATAGACCATCCCGTACTTTTCTTGCCGCATTTGCTGTGCGGCTTTTGCTGATATGAATTTTCTGCGTACAGGTGCTTTTTCACCTTTCCAAATGAAAATTTTTCGCGCATTTTCATCTGCGACAATGAAAACATTATCATTAGCAAGATCTGACATCGAAGAAAGAGAGACGGGAGTTAAAGTGCCATCATCTTCAACAGACCATTTCTTTATAATTTCGGAATCACTCAAAGTTTATCAACACTCTATACCCGTTGCGATTATATAAAGCTTGATAGTTTGTGCTAGTTAAATATATTATTATAACTGTTTTAGGGTTATTCTCGATTTGTTTAATTCGTTATTCGCGCGTTATTTTAAAATCATTCTTTTTATGTTTTTTAGAATCTATTCATTTTGAATTCAAGAAGATGATTAGGTATCAAGATGTCGATCAATAAGGTAGGAATAACATTCATAGGGATTTCTTATTTGTGTCTTGGAAGAATTCATCTAAAAAATCTCTCAAAGATTTTAAAATCAAGAATAACTTTAGACTCAATACAATAGGAGAGTAAAAATGAAAGAAGACCCTTGGTTTGAAAGAGGATTAAATGCGCTCAAGCAAGGCCATTGGTTCGATGGGTTCCAAATGTTGAAGGGGGCTATTCAAAGAACACTTCGTAATAATAACGCTGATCATGCTAAAATGATCCTTTCTAACGCTATTCCACTATTCATTACAGGAAATCAAGAAAAACTAGCTTGTGGTTTAGGACAGAATCTTATCAATATTATTGATTATAAAATTAAGGAACGTACCTATGCTGACTTGATTCCATTCGTTTTGGCCTTATTAAGAGAAGAAAATCTTGAGATGTGTGTTCAATCGATTTGTAATCAGATCATGGTTGGAAAGGCCTTTCAAACCTCTGAATTTCTTAATCACTTGAGAAATCAAATTAACGAGGCAAATTTCAATACAGATGTGCTTTCTGACCTTTATCTTTGTTATTCAGGCTTACTTTGTTACAAAAAGGACTATGTGTCATGTTTTGAGACGTTGCTCTCTTGGTATAATGAATTATCTTCTTCCTCTCCAAAAATAAGAGTTTATTTAACCCTTGCAGAAATTAACGCTTATGAAATTGATAGTTGTGGGAAATATCTTCATTCAAAAGAAGAACCAACCAATCATTATGACATGGAGACAAAAAATTATCTCGAGATCGCATTTAAAATCTTCAGCGCAGTGAAAACCAATAATATCGCAGAATTCCATTCTACAATAGCAGATTATTCTGATATAATTAACTCAAAAAATGATGGCTTATTAAAAGGATTATGCGATGGAATTTCTGGAATTTTCAATGATCAATCTCAATCGGGACTTCTCTCTTTATTTAAACCCTGAATTGCGCTTAATACTTTCATAACTGCCTCTGATCCCGTTTTTGCAGTAAATATTTTAGATGGTGACTTTCGATGATCAACAAATCCTCGTTCACCAATTTCTTTACTCCAACCAGGGACTGAGCTTATACATACTAGAGGTTTTTCGTTTATCCAAGTAAAAGCTAACTCGCTTAAAGTACCCGCACCACCTCCACAGGCAATAACACCATCAGAGGCCAAGGGAACTAAGACATTTCGGGCCCAGTGTAATAAAGTAGGAATTTTAACGGTTAAATATTCATTAACTTCAGGATCCTTTTCATCACTGGGTAAGATTCCAACTGAAATTCCCCCTTTGTCATATACTCCTTTACAGGCAGCAGCCATAACTCCTCCCCGACCTCCACAGATTAGTATCGCGTCTGCTTGAGCGATATCCTTGCCAATCTCATAACAAATGTCATATTGGGTTTTGTTTCTAATCTTAGAGTCTCCAATAATCCCAATCTGGACTTTTCCTTTCATTCTACGAATTTCCTAAATCCTTTCTTTCCTTCTAAAGAAGGAATAACTTGTTTCTGAGCTTTTAAAAATTGAATCTGCATAGCGTTGGGATTAATATGATCCAAAAAAACTGCAAGAGAGGCAACTTCAGAGTGTGGTTGATTAGAAATTGCAATATTCCAGTTAGCGAGTTTGAACACTTTCCCAGGTATTTTTTCACCACCAACTACCACTAAGAGACCAGAAGAAGTCTGTGATATTTTTCTCAGACTCATAAATTCCTTAGATTTTTCAAAATTGGAGAGGTTTTCACCATACATTGTAAGATGAACAATTATGCTTTTTGGGTCACATTTCCAATTCTGAATAAAAATTTCCCAATCTTGGTATGGGATCATTTTCAATAGGAAGTTTCCTCCCCATTCAGTAACAACTTTTTCAAGTGTATTCATTAACTTTTTATCATTATCCCCAGCAATAACTATACAATCTGCTCCAAAAGCTCGAGCAACAAGGGCTAAATGAGTAGTTATTCTTTTATCTCGCTCAATTCGATGACCAATTCGAAGAATAGTGACCAATCGTAGGTCACTCTCATCTTAGTTGCAGTAAAAATTTTCTGATATTATGAGCTAACTTAGAAAATGACTCATCTACATTCTCACCAGTTTTTGCTGAAGTTTCTAGGTAGGGGATGTCAACATCAAATTTTAATTCAGTTTTCAGTTTTTCAGCATATTCTAATCCCTCTTGGTGAGTGACACAATCATCCGTCTCATCTCTTAGATCCACCTTGTTTCCCAGTACGGCAACAGGCATCCTCCCTCGTCCAGAATTTTTATATAATTCATCTATCCAATTATTTAAATTCGTAAAAGAGTCTCGACGTGTTATATCAAATACAAGTAATCCTCCGTGAGAACCTTTGTAATAAAGTTCTCGAACACTATTGAAACGGGGTTGCCCTGCAAGATCCCAAATTTGGAATTTAACGTCTTTTTCTCCTTCTTCAGTCTGAATCTTTGTTTTTTTAACAGCAAAGTCTGCGCCTATCGTCATTACATATCCACTAGAGAATTGTTTACCTAAATACCGCTCGCGCAAAGCAGTCTTTCCTACAGCACCATCACCTAGCAAACAGACTTTCATAAGTAGCAGTTGGCGTCAGCTCCTTTTTGTACCCTACTTGTGGCTTCTAGAACCCATGAGATTTTCAAATTGAAGGTTAAAGATCGGATACTTAAATACTTGCTATGACCTCTTATTTTTAGTTATTTTTTAAACACTTCCAATTAATTATCAGCACTTAGGGGTATCCAAAAAGCATACATGAAATCCTTTATTTTCTCTTCTATTAATAAAAATCGAAAAGTCGTGAGGAAACCTACAAATGAGCTTTATATAATCCTATATAGTGAAATTTTTTCTGTTATTTCGCTAAAACAGATATTCTCTTTAATGTCGGGAAAGAAAAAGAATGACTAATATTTTATATTAAGTTAAACAAAAGACAGTCAAAGTTCTAAACATGTGCTTAAAAATTAGAAATATAGCTTTATTTGTAGAAAATACAAAATTTTCTCTCCCTCCTATTAACCACATGGACTCTAGTGCACTAAATAAAAGGAAAGTAAGGATAATGGTTGGACTGAAGATTTCTTCAGAAGAGATAGAAGCAATTATCCCAATTCTTGGGTTAACTGATGAAGAGCAAGGTAAAGTATACTTAAGTTTGCTTTCACTGGGCATGGCAACTCTTGGTCAAATTAGCTTATTATCAGGATTGGATTATATAAAAGCTCGGGAAGCACTCCATGTTTTAGAAGGAAGTAAGCTTGTAAAGAGAATCCCAGGAAAAGTAGGGCGTTATGTTGCCTTAGAACCATTTTTAAAAGCTTTTTTCCTTGCTTATGATCCAATTACTCTAGTAAATATCCGAAAAGAAGCATCATCAGCTTTTAAAGAAAATATTAAACAAATTTCTGACATATTCACAAATACAAACGAGAATGTTCACAAACAAATTAAAAATTTGGACGATGATTTTACCCAAAGCTTATCCCCAATTAAGCTGGATTTTAATGAATTAACAGAAAGTTATCGAAAAACAACTGAAACTTCAGGAAATGAGATTCAAAAGAGTATTGAAGAGTTAAAAAACAAGATCCAACATGTAATAGAGAATTTTGACAGTAAAAATAGAGAAATAAAACAAGTCAATCTTTCGAATTTAGAGAAGATCCCAAGTATTTTTGAGGCTTACACTAAAAATGTAACACAGAATTTTGATATGCTTTCTGAATCGACAAATAATGACCTTGAAAAAGTCAGAGGGGAATATAAAGCGGATTTTGAGGCTTTAATAAATAAAATTGAGGATGAAATAGGAAAATATACAAAGAATATAGACGAGATCTTTAATGAATTCGAATCGAAACGTTTAGATGAAGAAAAAGCTTTTAACGATAAAATCGAAGAAGTTAATTCATTACTTAAAGATCTAATGTCAA
>JBHLPQ010000053.1:0-20194 GCA_048939265.1 Promethearchaeota archaeon | reverse complement strand
TAATTTCTTCTTCAAAAAAATCATTTTCGGAAACGTTAAGTCTATTTAAGAATTCGGTTAACTCTTTCTCTAAATATCCTTCATTATATGTCTTCTGTAGATAAAAATGTAGTAGGATAATCTTAGTTAACTTTACACTATTTGAGTCTATATCAAAACCATAGAATTGTGAAAAAGTATTCTTTGTAATTGTAGTTTTCTCTTCGGATGAAATTTTTACAAAGATTGGATTAGCAAGTATTAATGATAATAAAAGTTCATTCATCTCTACAAGAAACAATCCTGTCCCACAACTGGGATCTAAGATCTTAAGGTTCAAAAGAATATCAACAATTCTCTGATTATCCTTGAATTGAAAATCAACTGGGTATTTACACTGGAAAATAAGTTGATAAAGTGATCTATCATTGATCTCTATTTCATCTCTGTTTTTGAGATAGAAAAACAAAGCATAACGACACATTACTTTAATTTGATCTTTAGGTGTGATATAAAATCCAGCAGACTTTTTTTCCTTATGTTTTTTCAGAGATTCATGGAAATTAGATAAAAAATACGCTTCGTGATTCTTTTCCTCTTTCATGTTATTAAGAAATAGCCACCACCAATCTTCTTTAGTTAAATAACTTTTTAAAGCATCATTCGGTTGGAATTCGAAATGTTGTATTAAGAATCGTACCTCCCAAATAGATTGCAAATAGAATTGTTTAACAAACCTCTTTTTATCTAGAAAAAGTGATTGATTTAAATTAGGGAATAAAAATTGAAGACTAATCATCAAACGGAAGAAATTCTTTAACTGGGGGTAATTATGGGAATCTTTTTCTATTCTTTTGGCACATTCAATCCAATCTTTTTGCTTCATATGACGTTTTTTCCTAATTGCGTTTAGCCATTATCAGTTTGACTTATAACATCAAAATTAGGAGAACCATCAGGTAAAAGAACGTTCTTTTTTAGAAGTTGGATGAGAACTCCTTGCGTGGTTTTTGGATGGAAAAATACTGAAAGAACTTCATCCGTGGGAGTTCTTCCTGCTAGATTAAATCCTGCTTTTTCGAAATCGTCTATTGTACGTATAATATCAGTTGATTCAAAAGCAAGGTGGAATAATCCTTCACCCTTTTTCTCCAAATATCTCTTGGTAGGGCCTTCCGTTAAAGGGGAAACAAGTTCGATATAGGTATTGTTTCCAAGAGGGATAAAACAATATCTGAATTCCTCTTCTTCCTTTCCTGTTACATAATATTGTGTATGAATCTTTATTTCACTACTATTCTGACCAAAAGCTTTGCAATATTTTGAGATAGCTGATTCTAAATCATGAACAACTATCCCTACATGATGAAAGTTCGTCATCAAAATAAAAACCTCTAATCATATATCATACATTTGAGTTTACCGTGGTCAATCAATAAATTAATTAAGAGTAGGGGTGATTAACAAAACATGAAAGCTCTAAGGTTTCACGCAAGTATTCCAAGATATATTACAACGAAATTTCTTGGAAAAATAAATAAATCTGCTTATTTAAGTTTTTTTCCACCGACTAAATTAGATGAAATTCCAGAACCTGTCGTACGAAAAGGTTGGGTGAAAGTAAAGCCAATATATGCAGGAATATGTGGTTCTGATGTCAATACGGTCATACTGCAGGAGAGTCCCCTTTTAGAACCATTATGTTCTTTTCCAGCGGTTCTCGGTCACGAAAATGTTGGTATAATTCAAGAAATAGGTTCTGATGTGACAAACATAAATATTGGTGACCGTGTTGTTTTAGATCCTATTCTAAGCTGTGCAACTAGGGGGATTGAACCTGTTTGTCATAATTGTAAGCATGGTGACACTGTTCTTTGTGAAAATTTTGATCGAGGAGATATTAGTCCTGCTTTTGATATTGGATGGTGCCGAGATACTGGTGGCGCATTCAGTCAATATTATCTAGCACATGAATCGCAAATTCACAAAATTCCTGAGAATGTCAATAATGAAAATGCAGTCTTGGTAGAACCATTTACAATTGGAATTCATGCAGTATTACGACACTTCCCTAACTCGGATAATGAAACCATCATTGTTATCGGAACGGGAGTTATTGGTTTGATGGTTATAATGGCGCTCAGAGCTCTTGGTAGTAAAGCGAAAATAATAGCAATTGATAAAAACGAATATCAAGGTAAGTTAGCTTTAGAAAAAGCTGGAGCAGACTCCTTTATTCAGGCTCAGAAAGGGTATTACCAAAAAATTGCAAAACAATTTAATGCTCGACTTTATAAACCTATTTTGGAAAAAAAAGAGCTGATTGTGGGCGGAGGGGCAGATATTGTGTTTGAATGTGTTGGAGTACCAAGTACCATTGAAGATGCATTACGATTTACTAAGTCAGGGGGACGTATGATTTTAATAGGTAATCCCCATAAAATTAACGTTGATTGGTCATTGATTTGGTCTAGGGAACTACAAGTTATCGGATCTTTTGGATCCACCCTAGAAAAGGAAGGTACCGAATTAAAACATGCTTTCGAAATAGCATTAGAATTAATGTCTTCGGGGCAAGTTGATTTATCTTGGATGGTCACTCATAAATTTGGTTTTCCACAAGATTATAAAAAAGGTTTGAAATATTCAATGAACAAGGGACGATATGGAGTTATTAAGCCTATATTTTCATTTAATTCGTAATTACTTTTCAAGCTCTACTAAGACTTTCACAGTTGTTGAATCTGGATTCAAAATCGCTTTGAATCCTTCATTTACAATGTTTTCTAATTTAATTACATGAGATATCATGGGTTTAACTAGTACTCGATTTTTCGCGATAAGCTGCAACGCAGTTTCAAACTCAGTGTAGCCACAATAAGCGAATAATAACTTTAATTCAAATTTTACAGCTGTTAAAAAATCAACTTCGACAGGTAGTTCGTAGAATCCTAGTATTACAAGATTTCCTCCTTTGTTAACTGAAGATATAGAATCTGAAATCGCATCAGGGGAACCCGTACATTCAACAACCGTATCCACTCCCTTACCATGCGTGAAATCCTTTATCTTTTGTTGTACATCTTCTTTCGAAGGATCGATAGCGAAATCAGCTCCCATGGCTAAAGCTAATTGTCTCCGAGTTTTATTCTCCTCACTTACTCCAACTATATCTGCCCCTTGAAGCTTACCAATTTGGATAGAATAGAGTCCAGTTGCTCCTGAACCTTGGATCAAAACATTTGAACCTAGGATTGGTTCCCTGATTCGCTTATATCCATGTAAAACTGTAGTTAAGGGTTCCACTACTGCAGCTTCCTCATAATCTACTTCATCAGGAATCTTATATAGGGATGTCTGAGGTAACGCTACTAAATCCGCAAATCCACCATTAATTGTTATACCTGGCATTAATCTATTGCTACATAGATTATGCCTGCCTTGTTGACAATAACTACACCGGTTACAAGGAATGACAGAACTTGGAACAACTCGATCACCAATCTTCCATCCTGTAACTTTCTGACCTACATCGATAATTTCACCAGAAAATTCATGACCTAAAATTATCTCTCCCCCGTTCCCATATTGATAGACTCCTAAATCATTGATACTTATACCACAATATTTTGGACGAATCAATACATCGTGGCTACCAATTTTAGGTTCAGGTATCTCTTTTACAATAATGTTATTGTCCTGATAAACTGCAGCTCTCATTAATAGCCATCACTTTTCTTACTACTCGGGTAGATTAACTCCTTCCAACCAGATGCCAGCTAAGGTTTCAAAGTCTGGAGGTTCCAAATTAATCTCTCTATCAATGACTACGTCAACCACTGCTGGAACCTCTGATTTAAGCGCTTTTTCTAAAGCGGAATTAATATCTTGGGGTTCAGTAACACGGATACCAAAGCATCCCATCGATTCTGCCAATTTGTCATATCGCACATCAAAGAAGTCTACTCCAATGTATCTTTGTTGGTACACCATTTTTTGACCTGCTTTAATCATACCATAAGCCTGATCATTCATAACAGCGATGACAATTGGAAGTTTTAATCGACGTGCTGTTTCTAATTCTTGTACGTTAAACATGAATGACCCATCTCCCATTATAGCATAAATTTGTTTATCTGGTTTCGCTAACTGTGCAGCAATGGCATAACCAATTCCTACTCCAAGATGTCCAGAATCACTGGGCCATAAAAACGTATTTGGTTCATAGATTCTGTTTAAATAGTGAGCCCAAACTCCTGTGTTTCCTCCATCGACAATTGAGATTGCATCACGGGGAAAAAAGTCTCTAACCTCTTTAACAACCCTGAGAGGATGGATAGGTACTTGATCAGAGTTTCCTTGCTCTAAAAAGTCAGCCAACCAAGCTTTTTGAGTACTATGACATTCTTCAACCCATTCTGAAAGATCCAGTGGAGAATTTCGGGCTTTTAATGACTCTAGAAGAAGATGGGTTGTGCTTTTTGCATCTCCAACCATGCCTAATTCGATTTGTCGATTTAAGCCAATCACTTCGGGATCTATATCAATTTGAATCACCTTTTGCGATGGGGATTCACCCCAGAAAGGTGGGCGTCCCCAGTTATCTAAATCACCGAAGCGACCCCCAATTAATAGAATTAGATCAGCACCAGATTGTGCTGCGATTGCACCATATCCTGCAGGTAACAAGAGAAGTGGATGATCATCTGGTAGAACTCCGCGAGCAAAAACCGTACTTGTCACTGGGCATTGTAAATATTCCGCTAAGCGTCGGATCTCCTCACTAGCATTGGCTCGAAGAGCCCCACCTCCCACATGGATTAGTGGATATTTTGCTTTAGCTATTAAGTCAGCAGCTTCTTCAATCAACGCAGCTGATGCTACAGGGTTGATTAAACAACGGTAATTCTCTGGTTTACTTACAGGCATTAAGAGTTCAGAGACATCATGTTTCTCAAACAAGACATCAGAGGGTACGTCAAGAAAAACAGGGCCAGGTCTTCCTGATACTGCTGTACGAAATGCCCAATGAATTAAACTGGGAATACGTCTCCAAGGAGATACTACTGCTTGCCATTTTGTAATTGGTTTAAATAAATTAATTTGGTCAAGGTCTTGAGTCATACCATGACTTGGATAGATATTCCATGTTTGATTTTGAGCTGTGATCACTACCATTGGGATGCTATCCGCGTGAGCTGTATAAACCCCAGGAATTAGATCAGCCGCACCTGGCCCAACAGTCCCTAGACAAACCCCCGGATTATTGGTAATTCGTGCCCAAGCATCAGCCGCATTCGCACACGATTGTTCATGCCGAAAAGTCACAAAATCTATGGAATCCTCCTTATAGATAGCATCTAATATGGGATATAATTGGTCTCCAGGTATCCCAAATACAAATTTTACTCCCTCTTGTTTAAGGCAGTCGATTATTACTTCTCCACCAGTTTTCTGAACCATTATCTTAATCACACCTTAATTTATGGTAATTATCTCATTAACGTAAAGTGATTCTTTCTAATAGAATAAATAATAAAATTAGAGATTAAAATATAAAATTTAATGTCCAAAAAAAAGAAAATTTCTATTGAATGGTAAAAGTGTAATCTCAGGCGCATCACCCTTAGATTTCTCTTTTTAGCAAATTTTATAATCATATAAATTTCGTATCTCAAGGCTAATGGAGGATATTAGGAGAGACTATTCTAATGCTGAAAAACTATCTAAAATTATCTTTAATAGCTTTAGGGCTCTTGTTTGCCATATCAAATACTGTTACCTTTTCTTTGACTACTGATCAAGCAATTAGCACTGAAAATCACTTAGAGACGACGGGAAGCGCTACTGATTCTATAATAAATGGTGATTTCGAATCAGGGACAACAGCTGGTTGGGGATTAAAGTATTTGAAAGCCGGAGAAACAAATCAGTACGAGGTTTCAATCATTGATCCCTACGGGGGAGCTTATTCATATTATATGTATGCTGTAGCATCTAATCCTACTTACCCGAGGTGTGTTATAGAAATTGGTCAAAATATCACTGTGAATGAAATAAGTAAGTTCAACCTCACAGGTAATGTTAAGGTTTATCAATGCACCAGTAATGCTCCTTCTAGCTCATGGGCAGGCATATATGTTGTATTCTATAATAGTGCTCAGGATGAGCTAGGTCGGATATACTATCGTTTCGCAGAAAACCAAGAATGGGAAGCTCATGAATATGAGATAGAGCTATATAACCAATTATACTCATGGCTAGAATTTAACCGAAACATCGCCCAAGATTTTGTCAATGAAATTGGAGGGGATAGCGGCGAAGTCACTCAAATCGAACTAGTATTTAAGGTTCTAGCGAGCGATGAAGACCAATCTGGGGGTTGGGGATATTGTGAGGCTTTTTTCGATGATTGGAGCCTAGAATACCAGCAAGTTAATACTATTGCAAATGGTGGTTTCGAATCAGGGACATCATTTGGTTGGGGATTAAAGAATTTCAAAGAGGGAGAAGAAACTCGATACGGGGTTTTGGTCGATAATCCCTATTCTGGGAGCTTTTATTACAGTATGGATGTATCAGCGTTAAATCCCACTTATCGGAGGGGCGTTATAGAAATTGGGCAAAATATCACTGTGGATTTAATAACTGGCTTCAACCTCACAGGTAATGTTAAGGTTTATGAATGCACATGTAATGCTCCTTTTAGCTCATGGGCAGGAATATATGTTATTTTCTATAATAGGATTCAGGATGAGCTAGGTCGGATATACTATCGTTTTGCAGAAAACCGAGAGTGGGAAGCTCATGAATATGAAATAGAACTATATAACCAATTAGATTCCTGGTTAGAATTTAACCGAAACATCGCCCAAGATTTTGTCAATGAAATTGGAGGGGATAGTAGCGAAGTTACTCAAATCGAACTAGTATTTAAGGTACTCGCGAGTGATGGGGAAAGTTCTGGGGATAGGGGGCGCTGTTGGGCCTCTTTCGATAATTGGAGGCTAGAACGACAACCTAGTATTATTAATATTAAAAATGGTGGTTTTGAGTCAGGGACGACAGCTGGTTGGGGATTGAAGTATTTGAACCTCGTAGGCAGAGGATCATTCGATCAGTTCGGGGTTTCAACCACTAATCCCCACGGGGGAAGTTATTCATATCATATGTGTGCTAACGCATATGATCCTCATTATGGTGAGTCTGTTATAGAAATTAGTCAAAATATCACTGTAAATGAAATAAATAAAATCAACCTCAAAGGTAATGTATACGTTAGTCAATGCACCAGTAATGCTCCTTCTAGCTCATGGGCAGGAATATATGTTGTATTCTATAATAGTGCTCAGGATGAGCTGGGTCGGATATACTATCGTTTTGCAGAAAACCAAGAGTGGGTAGATCATGAGCATGAGATAGAACTATATAACCAATTAAACTCCTGGCTAAAATTTGACCGAAACATCACTCAAGATTTCGTTTATCTAATTGGAGGGGATAGTAACGAAGTCACGCAGATCGAACTGGTATTTAAGGTATTAGCAAATGATTCTGGATATTTGGGGGTTTGTGAGGCCTTTTTTGATGATTGGCGCTTGAATCCAAACCCTACTGTACAAATCGATAACATATTCATCGATAGTAATGCTGATTTTATTAATTTAGGTTTTCCTGGCTATGGTGTGCCAGAAGACCCATATTTAATAGAGAACTACACCATTACTAGCTCAGAGACAAATATGATTGAAATTTATAATACGACAGCATCCTTTCGAATTGAAAACAACCTTATTAACGGTTTAGAAAGCAAAAACAATGGTATCTATCTTTATAACGTCACACACGGAATAATTGTTAACAATACTATTCACAATTGTTTGTGGGGTGTTATCATAGATCACTATTCCCTTTATAATACCATTACTAGTAATTCCATATTCAACAGTGCTTATAATGCCATTTCTATTCAGGCTGCCTCTGATCTCAATAACATCGCACATAACACTGTTGAAGACAGTGGTAGTAGTGGTATTAGGTTGGAATCAGCCTTCACTAATATGCTTCTAAACAATACTATTTCTAACAGCGGTTACGACGGCATTGAGCTATTATCTTCTAATTACAATGATATTTTTAACAATACGATCTTAAATAGTGCTCGTTATGGCATTAGTCTCATTTATGGTTCTGATTGTAATCTCATAAAGTGGAATGACTTCATCAACAACAATCGTCATAAATCTCAGGCTCTTGATGATGTTTCTTTATCTGACACTACTTTCAATTACAACTATTGGGGTGAATGGACTAGACCTGATACTGAACCTAATGGCATTGTTGACAATCCATACTTGATCGATGGTGACGCAAATAACAAAGACCCCTATCCATTGACATCTCCAAACAATCCCATCGTAAATCATTTCCTTTCGTCAAATCCTATAGTTTTGTATCCTAATGGTGGCGAAACACTCAGTGGTACAATTGAGATCGAGTGGTCAGCAACAAGTGATACATGGGGACATCTAATTACTTATACAGTTTATTATTCTGCTGATGGTGGAACAACATGGAACGAATTGGATTCAGGCTTAACAGCTACCTCTTATGACTGGGATACTACCACACTGGCCAATGGGACCAATTATTTAGTTAAAGTTAATGCTACCTGTTCTGAATATTTATGGAAAGTGGATATATCTGATGACAAGTTCTCAATTGATAATCCTGAATCTACAACAATGACTTCATCCACCACTCCTGAACCGGGTGTTACTCCAGGCTGGACATTTTCCATTCTTCTTCTATCAGTGTGTACTGTGCTAGTACTGAAGAGAGTAGTAAGACAAAAATATCGATAAGCTCCTCCTCTTTTTTTTCATTAAGTAATCTTAGCCATATTATTCAATTATTAAGATTATTTTTAAAAAAAAAGATACTTCAATACAAGATAATCTAAATTCGTATTATCTACTATTGTAGAACTATTCACTTTAGTGTTGGTGATTTTCAGTTTACATAATCAAAGAAGAAAGAAATAGCTAGCTAAAACTGACTGTTTGCTTCACAGACGTAGATCATGTCTATAGAACTTGATGGGTTAAAGAGTTTTCTTTGATAGTCTCCAAAAACTTTGATATTCGTAAAATCAGACTTCTTCAATAGTGCGGTCATTTCTTTTTGATTGATACGAGGTATGTTAGCTTTTCCAGTTGAGCTCATCTCCCATTTGTCTCCATTCTTTGGTTTATACAGAGTAAGAATCTCAGGATGGATAAATTTACGTGTAGTTGAAAATCCTCGTAAAAAAATGAATTCACCTTCTAGGGTTATAATAGACCGAGGAGTGGACCATCCGTGTCGCTCTTTGCTTGTATTCAATAAATGGAAAATTAAAAGCCCTCCTGGTTTCTTTAATAGCTGTGAGAATCTAATAATTATCTCCCCAAAATTCTTTTTTGATGCCATCAATCCTATTGAGTTTCCTAAGCTTATTATTGCATCGAATGATCGGCCTTTCAGGATTTTTTGATCCAAAAAATCATGAGAAAGCATCTCTGCACCTGGTAACCTTTTCTTGGCCTCCTCAATCATTGTTTTCTCAATGTCAATACCAGTAATCTGATATCCCAAGTTTTTATGCAATATTTCAGCATGACGACCTGTACCGCACCCCACTTCTAGTATAGTTTGAATGTGTGGGTGTTTCTGAAGAAATTCTGTTAAGAATGGAATTTCAAGGGATAGTCTTTTCTTCCAATCGACTAGTAAGTCATAATGTTTTCCCCCTGATAATAATGATGTTGTTTCCATCTAGGAACCGTCCAGTAATTTTATTCCAGCTTAAATTTTACAATTACACTAGAATTTATATTAGGATAACTATTTTATGTTAATTTAAAATTAAGTTCTAAGAGTCTGAGTTTTATGATAAGTGAATTTATCGACATTGCAATTGAATCTGCTCAAAGAGCTGGTAAATTAATCCTTAATCTTTTTCACAAAGATATAGAGATCACAACAAAACTGGATCGGAGTATTTTAACTGAAGCAGATTTAAAAGCTGATACTCTAATAAAAACCATAATCCAGGATTATTTTCCTGATCATGATATATTATCAGAGGAGAGTGGACGAGAAAACAATCCTTCAGATTATTTGTGGGTAATAGATCCCTTAGATGGTTCAACAAACTTTTCTGTTCATAATCCGTTCTTTGCGGTTTCAATTTCTTTATTACATAAGGATAAACCTTTGATAGGAGTTGTTTACTCTCCATATCAGGATGAGCTTTTTACTGCTGAAGCTAACAGAGGAGCCTATTTGAATAATCATCCTATTACTGTTGATGAAAATGGAACTTTAGAAGAATTATTTCTAGCATATGCCAACGGACGTGATATAAATTCTCGAAAAAAAATGGTTGAGGTATTTGGGAAACTAAAGCTACTAAATAATAAAGTACGTCAAGTAGGAGCAGCTTCACTCGAATTATGCTATGTTGCCTCAGGACGTTTTGGTGCCTTTTTAATGCCAGGTTTGAACGCTTGGGATGTGTTTGCAGGAGTACTTATTGTGAAGGAAGCTGGTGGTGTAGTAACTGATTTCCAGAATAAACCATTAATTTTGACCTCTTCAGATATCATTGCTTGCTCTCCCTCTATTCATCCTATTCTTTTGGACATCATAAATCCATAATAAAATCATGAATATCATAACTACTCGTTCTTACAGATCTTAATCTCAAACGATTGATTCCATATTCGTATTATAGATCAGGAATTATTAGCTACAAATCTAATCAACCGAGTTCTTATGATGAGATTATTTCCTCTAGTAAGGTAATACGTGGTTAGTACGTTTTCTTATAAGTTCTCGAAGAAGTTTGGAGAAATAAAAGCCGACAATATTAATAAAGACGTACTTGTTGATATGTAGCAACGGTTTTTAGATTACTGGTGTGTGTCCTTCTTATGTATTGGGATTCGTTTTTCAGACAGTTACATTCTGAAAATCCTAAGGAGGAAATAACTTTTCTATGTACTTGTCGTGAACCTGGGAAGGGAGGATTAATTCATGAACCCGGAAGACGACTACGTTTCATCGGTCAGTGTTCTCAAGATAAAGCATGTTTTAAAATTCGATTTGATTCTAAGCGCAGTCTAAGTAGAAAGTTACAGATTGTTTCTAAACCAAAAAGAAGGAAGGAAAAGAAGAAAAAGGATACACGTCTAACATTGGATGATTTTCTAAGTCCTTCTTATAGTTTCCTTGACCCCAAAAAGGATGCAGCTGAATAAAGGTTAATACCTCTTCAAATATCTCGAGATAATAAGAGAGACATCCCTAATCCACCCCCACCACAAAGTGTGCTTAATCCAAGAGAGTTTTGACGTTTTTGCATTTCATGAAGTAATGTTACTACTATTCGGGTACCTGTACATCCAACAGGATGTCCTAAACCGATTCCTGATCCGTTGACATTAGTTATGTCACGGTCAAATTCAAGTGTTCTCTCTGCTGCCAAATAAGTGGCAGCAAACGCTTCATTAACTTCAATCAATTGAACATCATCAAGAGAGTATTCTGTTATTTTGGAAAACAAATTTTTTGTCGCAGGAATTGGACCTAATCCCATACGGTCTGGTTCAACGCCACCAATACCATAACCGACTATTTTAGCTAATGGATTGATCCCGAGTTCATCTGCTTTTGATTGACTCATGATTATTACTGCTGCTGCTCCATCATTGATGCCAGAAGCATTCCCAGCAGTTACAACTCCACCTTCAGGTTTAAAGACAGGTTTCATTCTAGCTAGATCTTCCATAGTATAATCACGAGGATGTTCATCAATATCAAAAATTATAGATCCTTTTCGAGTTTTCAATTCAACTGGGATAATTTCATCTTTAAATCGTCCTGATTTATTAGCTTTAAGGGCGTTGGTGTGAGATCGTAAAGCAACCTCATCTAATTCTTCACGCTTTAGCTTAAATTCTTCAGCAAGGATTTCAGCAGTCATACCCATTAATTTATCCCCTCCTGCTTTTAATCCTTCCATTACACCATCAACCATCTTTCTGTCAAAGTACCTGGAGCCCCAACGCATATCATAGGACAGATAGGGGATAGTTGACATGCTTTCAACTCCTCCGGCTAGAATGATCTCACTATTGTTTTCAGCCTGAATTTGATGCATCCCTGAAACGATACCTTCCATTGCAGAGGTACAAACACGATTCATGGTAACTGCAGGGACTTCTTTAGGGATTTGCGCTCTTAACGCTGCGATCCTCGCTACGTTCATATAACGATTATCTTCAACGCAACACCCAAACCGAACATCATCTATTTGATTTTTTAGTTCAGGAATTCCAACACGGTCAATAGCTGCCTTCATTGTAACTGCTGCTAAATCAGGTGCGTGAAGATCTCTTAGAGCTCCACCGAAATCAGCAATTGCTGTTCTAACTGCGGATACAATCACAACGTCATTTAATAGGGTCATTTAATCATCAACCATTGATTTAAGTTATCAAATGTTCTATCTATTGACAATAAAAAAGAGAGAGTGTAAAAAGGAAATCTTGTGGTTACACTACCTAGATGCTTTATTACTTACACCAAGTAATGCTGCGATAGCTGGGCCTAAGGCATAAGGCATCCAAAAGATAAACTGATCAATTAATAGATCTAGATCAATAAGGGCAGCATTTCCCTCTAGAAGAGTTATAGCAATGAACGCAACTACAGTTGCAAGAGTTGAAATTAACCAGAGAATGAAGAAGAGAAGTGATAAAATTCCTACCTTTTCACCTGTTTCAAGCCAACGAGTAGAACCGATATAAGTTAACCAACAGATTACGAACCATCCGATAGCTAATGCAATTGATGGTAGGAGAACAATGTTCATATCGTCTAGGATACCTGATAAGATATAAGAAACCAAATATCCCACAATTACAAAAACGAATGTACCTAGATAAATTGCTAATTTTTCATTACCTTTCATTTCATTTCGCCTTTAAAAAAGAAGAATTTATGTTTTAATGATGTAAGACGCTTTTAAACAAGGTAATTTATTAATATTTTCAATATTTAACCTAATAAATTAATTGTATGTCTCTTTCTGAAATAGATATGGGACTCACTATAAGGAGAAGCGGTCGTTCAATGCTAAAAACTGTATAAGAAGCAGACTACATGACTGACTGAAGCATCTCCTTCTTGAACATTAAAATTATTAATTTAACTTTCATATTCTGAGAACTAGCTTAAAAAGAAAGATGATCTTATATAAAAACGAGTAATCGTAAGTGTATTAAAATAGAATACGAATATCTGAATTTTGACTTGAGTTTTATTCGTAATTATCAGAATTCAAAACATTACAGTATATTCTTAACATATTAGCATACTAATTTAAGAGGGAAAAATTAATATTGAGATACAAGGTTGGTTGATTGAATCTGGTGTAACTTATGCTCGAAGATGATGCTGAAATCATGGACCGCTTACAACAAATTGAGCGCATTCTTAGGGAAGTTCAAAGCCGTATCCCCGATTTAGAAGGATTAGCAGTAGTTACCAGAGATGGTCTTCCAATCGCAAGTGCCCTTTATACAAATACTGATGAAGATCGAATTTCAGCCATGACTGCAGCAAGTTTGTCCCTCTCTGAGCGTGTTGTACTAGAATTAGAGAGAGGGATCATGGAACAACTTATTATTACAGGATCTAATGGATTAGTTATTATCCGTGATGCTGGTGAGCACGCAGTTTTAGTAGGGATAGCACGAGTAGATGCAAAACTAGGATTAGTCCTCCTCGATATGAAAAGAGCAGCTAAAAAGCTTTCAAACATGATATAAGGAATTTAAAACTTTCATTCTTCTTCTATTTACTTAGATCTAATGTATAACGATCGTTATTAGCATATTCAGGGAGTCCTAGGTTTTTTACTATTTGAGCTACACAGGATTCAAGAGTAATTGTTGCTCCATACTCGAATTTTGGAAGGTACATTTCATAATGCAATAATTGAAGACTTTCTGAGATTGGTCTTCTTTTTCTTCCCTGTATGACTATAAACTCATCTGATTCCTCTACTAGTTGAGATTGCGGAAAAGAAGTTAAACTAAATACTTTCATTTGACTTGTTTTTGCACTATCGACAATATTTAACGTTGTAGCTGAAACACCACTGCCAGAGAGAGCTACTAAAAGATCACTTGCGCGGCGGAAACGCCAATTCTTTATTGGTTGAACGTTCATTCCTAACGATTGTAGTCTCATCGAACTCATCAAAGCAACAATGTTAGCAATTCCATTCCCATAAAAAAAGACTTTAGAATCAAAATTCTTGCAATAATCACCTAATTGTTGGATAAATAGAGGAAGTTTGGAGTCTCGCGTTAAATCATTAAATGAATTTTCCGCTGTTTTTAAGATTTGGGCTGTAGCCTCATTAAAGCCCTTAGTACACGAACCTCTGTGCACACCATTAATGACTCCTAACCCAGTAACCATTGTTGTTAATTCGAATATAGTTCCTAACGGAGATAAAGGATCTTGTTTCCGAGTGAACAGGTTAATATGATCAGTAGAGAGATACCCCATCGGACTTTGAAGGACCCCATCTGATAGTTTTGCCGCCTTGGAATCCATAGCACCAGTAAAGGTTAAAACTTTGCATTTCTCCCGAACAACTTCTTCCAGTATCATGGTTGTGAGTTTGGTCCAGCCAGATCCAGTGATGGCAATAGTAACATCATTTTTCTTAATAGGTTGGGTTATATTCTCCCCTAGATAAAAAATACGATTAGAAAATCCAATATCTTTTAAGCACTCACCAAGAATCATTCCAATTAATCGTGAACGTCCTACAGCTACGATATGGATTTGGCTATCCTTATTCTCAAGTGCATCGGAGAGTGTTTGGCAAAAAATTGCGAGATTGTGAGGATCTTGGTTTATTGTATTTACTGTTCGTTGAGCTGTTCTTATTAATAATTGATAAGCTGACATAAAAGCAGCTTTATCTCCAACTGGAGTAGTCATCTTCTACCATCTTGTTGTGAGTAATATTCAAACAACCCGTTCTAATAAGACTGATTCTATGATAACTGGTCGTAATTTAGCTATCAATCCTCTAACTTCGTTAAGCTTTGAATCGGAAGAAGCATAAACCTTAAATACGACCTCTCCCTTTTTTACAGACTCTTTCTTGGCCAAGATATCAATACCAGCACAAGGATCGTGAGGAGCTCCAGCTGCACGCGCAATCTCCTTTAACGCGTAGTTTGACCATGTATGAGGCCATCCATCACTCGGAGCTTTATATTCTAAAATTGGAAGGCTTTCTAGCCTTTGATTAAGGCTTTCTGGAGTAATTTTTGGGTCTCCCCCTTGAGCTTGAATAATCTCACGCATTTTTGTCAGAGCTTTCCCTTTATTCAATAATTCCATAGCATATTGCTTTCCAAATCCTCGCGGAGTCATACCAGCCATCTCGAATACAATCCCTGCTAGTTCACAGCTTTTTTCCACAAGAGATGTTGGTCCCTTTCCTTCCAACGCTTCAAGAGCTTCCCGAGCTTCAAGAAGAGGGCCAATAGTATGTCCAACAGGGACGCTGGCATAAGTTAATCCTGCTTCTGCTTTAATATCTAAGCGATCTGCTAGATCTACAAACTGCCTAGCTAATACACGACCCTCTTCCTCCGTTGAAACCTTTTCTGTCCCAATAGGAACATCTAAAACTAGAAAATCAACACCCATGGCTATTTTCTTAGCCAAAATTCCCGCAAAAATGAGACTGACTGGATCTATTCCAAGAGGGAATGCTGCATTCTGAATGATTTTATCGACAACTGGCGCTATACCCATTTTATTACCAGTTACAATACAACCTTTTGTTTTATTCACAATCTCAATTACTTCATCAGCACCTATTTCCACTGGAGCTAAAACATTCATACTGTCAGCGGTACCACTCGCAGAAGTAATAGCATGAGTAGAAGTTTTTGGAATCAATAAACCAGCCGCTGCCAAAATAGGTACAATCAATAAGGTGATTTTATTACCTGGGACACCACCTAGACTATGTTTAGCAAAAGTAGGTCCAGGAAAGTCAAAAATTCTTCCAGATTCAGCAAATGATCTAGCCATAGCTTCAATTTCTTCAAGAGAATATTGTGTAAAATGCTGTGATAACACAAATGCAGTACCATGATGACTAGAAATTCGTGAATCCATAAATCCTTGAGTAATCTGATCGATATCATCTTTATTAAATATTTTAGACTGATCCTTAACCCTATCAATTATTAATCGGTGAGCATCAGTGCTAAGCGACTGTTTTTTGTCCTTCATCATCGTTTTCATTAAAACACCCCATAACTAAATCTTACAAGACTATACTCGGCCAAGAAGCATCCCTTCAATTGTGAGAGGATTCAATTTAGCAAATTTTCCTTCTGCTGCTGTTAACCGTGACTCTGAAGATGAATAAATACGAATGAGTGATTCGCCCCGTTTTACTGCATCTTTCTTCTTTAGAAAGTATATTCCTGCACCTTTGTCTTTAGGACAACCAGCAATACGGGCAATCTCTGCAATCTTGACATTGTCAATTTCGACAATCCAGCCAGAGCTTGGGCTCAAAATTTCGCAGTAGTGCTCTCCCACATATATATCATCTGGTTTTAAATTCTTATTACCACCTTGTGCTTCTAGTATCTCATAAAACTTTTCTAAAGCCTGTCCTTTGTAAAGAATTTGTTTGGCTAACTCTCTTCCTTGACCTCGTAAGGCTTTACCAGCCATCTCAAGTAATATCCCTGATAACTCACATGATTTCTCTACAAGAGAAGAAGGCCCTTCTCTAGGATTCGTTAATGTATTAAGAGCTTCTCGTGCTTCTAGTCCTGACCCAACACTGTGGCCAACTGGGTGGGCTCCGAAAGTAATCCCGCTTTCAACTCGAATTCCTAACCTACGACCAAGCTCAGCAAAATCACGACCAAGTGCTTGCGCTGTTCCGATATCAGCAATCTTTGTTCCATGTCCTGTCGGTAAATCCATTACTAAAAAATGAATATCTGTTGCTAGCTTTTTAGACATGATAGAAGCAAGCATCATTGAAGTTGGATTCACTCCTAAAGGAAATTCAACATCCCTGATCAGAATGTCGTCAGCAGGCGCCAAATTGAAACCTCCTCCCCAAACAATCATACCTCGAGTTTTTTGTGAAATTTCTACTAGTTCATCTGCTGAAAAGATCACATCACACCCAAACGCCTCCATAGTATCAGCTGTACCAGAAGGACTAGTTATTGCTCGACTGCTAGTCTTGGGTATTAATAATCCTGCGGATGCTACTATTGGAACTATTAGAAGTGAAACTTTGTTCCCAGGGACTCCACCTGTTGAGTGTTTCCCAAAACATGTTTCCTGTCCAAAATCTATCATTTCCCCCGTTTGTGCCATTGCTCTAGCTAATTCTTCTATCTCATCCATATTAAAGGGGTCAAAAATCTGTGATAGTACAAAAGCTGTTTTCTCTAATTGACTGAGTCGGTGATAAGCAATATCGTTTACTAACATTGTAATTTCATTTTGTTTGAAAGAACGTTTCTGAACCATACGTCGTCTTAGTAGCGCATAACTATCAGGTGGTGTTCTACTAAGGGGAACCACTTGAATTTTCGTCCCTTCCTCAATTTCAAGTTTGTTTAGCATTTCATCGGAAACCCATATCTCTTTAAGCGGACATTGATCTGATAATACGATATGTTCAGTAAATACTGTATGTGAGTCACTTATTAACTGAACTTGTGGATTTTTAAAAGCTCCAGTAAATAACCCCGCGTCTGGAGAGAGAATGACGGTGTTATTCGGGAAAATCTGAACTTTGTCAACGATAAATTCACGTACATCTGAAGGTTTCTTTATTGGGGGAAGAGACATTGTTGATACCTTTTTGACTTTCTTGATTAATTTGTCTAGATCTCATATATTAGCAGCTCTCTTACAAAGACCTAAAAAGTTATTTGTAATACGAAGACAAATAATCTTAAAATCCTTTCTAAAATAGTTAGAAACTTCAGGAGAAGTACATGCAACATCGCTTCATCCTTATGGTACTTTTTGTGTTTTATGTGATGATATGATTGCAACACATTTACTAGGGGTCTTTAAAGGAAACACTTAAACGAATCCAAAACAGTGAGAGTAGAATAGATTTAGATAGAGATAGATTTGGAAGTGACCTACTCATTGAAAAAAACCTATTGAAGTCATCAAAACCTATCGAAGTGTTGGTGACTGACCATTGGAGTACCAGATATAAATCTCTTCCTGTTAAAGATGAATTTACTTCGAATCTCAACAATTAACTCCCATCGTGAGAATCTCTGTTTTGTTTTAGTTTCATTAATAACTTCGATAGGTTTTTTAGAGAGTAATTCACTCAGTTTTTATTAAGATAAACCTCTTATAGTCAAGAGATTGTAGAAATGGTTCGGATTGAAGAATTAGGATTTTTTAAAATAAATGACATACAACTAATGGTGAGTGATCCAATCCATAAATACGGCGATTTGGTGATTTCTCCAGTCAAATCGGGGATATGGGAAGCCTTTGTAGAGAGGAGGCCTTGGGATTATGAAAGGGAACTCGGTATGTTCAACGCAGTAGCTCTATTTGTCTGTCATGAGTCGGAAATCAAGACATCCTTAGGAGATTTTATACATTACATGGAGGTCCACGGAGGGATTTTTGGAGGAGACTACATAGGGACAATCATGGTTCGATCAGGTCAATGTTCCATTTATGACCCGTCTCGTTTTCCGAAGGGATCTCAGTACGACGATCAGCATAAGGAGTGGTATCAAGCGATTGGAAGGCATAGGCGTGATTTGGAATACTCAGCAGGACTGTGTGACCCTGATGAGCCAGAACACGTCTTAATGGCGACAATAATCTGGGATACTGTCGTAGTAGACAGTGGTAACGGCTACTTCCCTGTGAGAGTCCATCAAAAACATGAAAATGTGATTACAGCTTTCGGAGTCGAGTTTCTGTAGTTAATTTTTTAGCGAAAGAGATGGATTTGCAACCAAAATCAGTATCTATCTAGTTCAGAACACTTGAGCCAATAAGGTATATTTTTGAGTTAGCCTATCGAGATCCAAATGGCCCAATAAATCCCACACGAAATATCACTCTGGACATTGACGGTAACCGACGTATTCAGTTCCACCTGTTTTATCTCCCCATGCGGATCATTGCATCCTATGAACGAGACTGGTGGATTGGCCCTAATACCTCTGCCAAGTGGAACCATACTACAGGATTTGGAGGGAAAAAAGCTTTTGAATTTGATAGAGAGTTTGCTAGGAGTGTTGGTTCTGCTGGGATTGAAATTCGAGCCTGGGTAAGACATACGAATGACACTATCCTTTTGACTCATGAATCAATATGGTGTCACTTCATTGAAGAGCTGAAGACAGATGAAAGTTCTCCTGCATCTCCCACACTAAAGGATATTTTTCTAATGATGCTTATTGGGAGTGTTCTCTTCGGAACGCCCCTCGGAGTTCAGGCCATCTTTTATTATAAATTGAGGAGTCAACAAAAAACAAAAAAGGCCCATTGAATATTTTGATTGTCCCCACTAGCTCATGTTTATTTAAATGATTGGTAAATCCGTTGAATCATGATAAACCCAGGTGATGAGGAAGGAAACTCTGGCAAAAGATAAGAGTTAAACCTCCTCCCTTTTTACATAATATCGATCTCCACTATCAGAGGGTTAAATCAGATGGCCGTGCGTTTTCCGTTATTATTATTACTGATCCGAAATATAAGTGGGCTTTTACAAAGGCCTAAAAAATTATTTGTAATTGAAAATACAAATGACATTAAATTCATTCATATAAGATTATTTGGTGTAAGAACTTGGTTGATCTCTCAAACATTACCACATTGCTGTTTGATATCGATAATACTCTGTTACTATTCGATGATCATGAGTTTATCCAGATTTATGTTACAGCAATACATAGATATTTCAAAAAAGAACAACCGAGTCTAGACAAATTTATGAACGTATTTTTAACTTCTACAAATAAAATGACGAGTATATCTCGATCCAATCTTGATAATCTCTCTAAATTTGCTGTTGATTTTGAGTTAAGAATTGGTC